>NZ_JAKJJW010000016.1:0-73860 GCF_025669985.1 Brachybacterium atlanticum
GACCCCGCCCTCCCGGGGCGGGTCGTGCCGGCCCGCCCCGGGGCCACCCGGCCCGCACGACCCGTCGGCCCACCGGGCCGCCTGCACGCGACGGCCCCCGGCCACTCGCCCTGCCGACCATCCCACCCAGGAGAACCACCCCTCATGACCCCCACGCAGCCCGCCCTCGTCGGACACCGGGGCGCCGCCGCCCTCGACCCCGAGAACACCGTGCGCTCCTTCCGGCGCGGCGTCGCCGAGGGCTCGACGCTGCTCGAGTGCGACGTCCACCTCAGCGCCGACGGCCAGGACGTGATCCTCCACGACGCGACCCTGGACCGCACCGCGCAGGCCGATTCCCCGCTGCGCACCGGCGCGGTCGCCGACCTGACCCGTGCCCAGCTGGACCGTGTGCTGGTGGGGGAGGGCGAGCACATCCCGACCCTTTCCGAGGTGCTCGAGGCGGCGGTGCGCGAGGACGGCACCCGGGTGCCGCTGCTGGTGGAGATCAAGGCGCCGGGCGCCGTGGAGCGGGTGCTCGAGATCCTCGCCGAGGAGTTCGGCGACGGCGGCGCGGAGGCCTGGACGGATCCGTCGGCCGCCCCGGCCGTGCTGCTCTCCTTCCACCAGGAGCCCCTGCAGCACGCGCAGCAGGTCGCGCCGTGGATCCCGCGGATGCTGACTACCACCGCGACGAGCCCCGAGTGGTGGCAGGCGTGCCGCGACCTCGGCGTCGCCCACGCCGGCGTGCGGATCGCCGACGCCCGCCAGGCCGACGTCGAGCGCGCGGCCGAGCTCGGCGCGGCCCTGAACCTGTGGACCGCACGCACCGAGGAGGAGCTCGAGCGGGCCCTCGAGCTCGGCTGCGACACCCTCACCGTCGACGACCCGGCCTGGGCCGCGGCGCGGATCGCGAAGCCCCTCCCGGCCTGAGCGGGGGCAGACTGTCCCCATCGACCGCCTCCGCTCGTCCCTCTCCTCCGACAGGAGCACCATGACCCCGCAGCATCCCGCCCGTCCCGCGATCGTCGGCCACCGCGGCGCCAGCGCGCACGCCCCAGAGAACACGCTCGCCGCGTTCCGCCGCGCGATCGAGGACGGCGCCCAGCTGCTCGAGTGCGACGTCCATCTCAGCGCCGACGGCCAGGTGATCGTCATGCACGACGAGACCATCGATCGCACCGCCGCGGCGGACTCGCCCCTGCGCAGCGGCGCGATCGGCGAGCTGACCCGCGGCGAGCTCGACACGGTGCTGCTCGAGGAGGGGGAGAAGGTCCCCTCGCTCGCCGAGCTGCTGGAGATGACCACCGTGCCCCTGTTCATCGAGGTCAAGGTCGCCGGTGCCGGTGAGGCAGTGGCCGCGCAGCTCGCCGCGCTCCCGGAGGACTCCCCGGCGAAGGCCTCCACCGTCATCTCCTTCCATGCCGAGGCGCTCGAGGCGATCCGTCGCGGCAGCCCTGGCACACCGGTCTCGTATCTCGTCGAGCAGATCACCGAGCAGACGATCCGGACCGCGAAGGACCTCGGCGCCGCGGGGATCGGCCCGGCGATCGACGGGCTCGCCCTCCGCGCCGCCCGCGCCGCGCACGAGACCGGTCTGCGCCTGAACCCGTGGACCGCGAACACCGCGGCCCAGCTCGAGGTGGCCCTCGCCTGCGGCGTCGACACGATCACCACCGACGACCCGGCCTGGGTGCAGCGCGAGCTCGACGTGCGGAGCTGACGTCCGGCGCGCCTCCTGCGCCGCCCCGGTCTCGCCGCCCGAGGCATCGCCCAGCCCGGCTCCGCCAGCCTGGTGGAGCTCCTGCGGCCGGCGGAGGTCGTGATCGCGCGCGAGGTCCGGCAGGGCGGGCATGACTACGCCTGGTGACGCCGCGGGCTCTCCGCGGCGTCTGCGACCCGGAAAAGCCCGCAGCCGCGCGCGTCCCACGGGAATACGGGGAGGGCGCCGCGCGTTGCACGCCCTCATGAAGGCCATCACCTACAGCAGCTACGGGGGCCCCGAGGTCCTCACCCTCTCCGAGCTCGAGGACCCGAAGGTCGGCCCTGGCGAGATCCTGGTCGACGTGCGCGCCGCGGGAGTGAACCCCGTGGATTGGAAGGTCCTCTCCGGCGGCCTCGACCCGCTGATGACCACCATCTTCCCCGTGATCCCCGGCTGGGACGTCGCGGGCGTCGTCACGGCAGTGGGCCTGGACGTCCCGGAGTTCTCCGTCGGCGACGAGGTCATGGCCTACGCCCGCAAGGACTGGGTCCAGGCCGGCTCCTTCGCCGAGAAGATGATGGTCCCGGTGCGCGCCGCCGCTCGCAAGCCCGACTCCCTCTCCTTCGCCCAGGCCGGCGCGCTGCCTCTCGCCGGCCTCACCGCCTACCAGTCCCTGCACCGTCTCGGCCTCACCGCCGGGCAGACGGTGCTGGTCCACGGCGCGAACGGCGGCGTCGGCTCCTTCGCCGTGCAGATCGCCGCTGCGGCCGGCGCCCGTGTGATCGGCACCGCCTCCGAGCGCAGTCACGAGCGGATCCGCGGCCTCGGCGCCGAGCCGGTGACCTACGGGGACGGGCTCGAGGAGCGGGTCCGCGCAATGGCCCCCGGGGGCGCCGATCTCGTCGTGGACTACGTGGGCGGCGTGCTCGAGCAGACCCTCGCCGTGCTCGCCCCCGGCGGTCGCCACGCCTCGATCGCCGACGACTCCGTCGCCGAGGCAGGCGGGGCCTACCTGTGGGTGCGGCCCGACGCCGGGGACCTCGCCGCGCTCGCCGAGCTGGTCGAGGCCGGCTCGCTGCGCGTCGACGTCGAGCGCACCTTCGACCTCGCCGACGCCGCCGATGCGTTCCGCGCGAGCATGGAGGGGCACACGAGCGGGAAGATCGTGGTGACCGTCGGGGAGTGAGGTATCCGCGGCGGGCCGTCGCGGGCGCGGGCGGATCGCGGGACTCGATGACTCCGTCGCCGGCATTGCCGAGCCCGACACGCTGAGGAGGAATGCCATGACGACCGTCGCCGGGTCCCCGCTGATCAGCCTGCGTCGCGGCGACATCACCCAGGTGGACGACGTCGACGCGATCGTCAACGCCGCGAACTCCACCCTGCTCGGCGGCGGCGGGGTCGACGGCGCGATCCATCGCGCCGCCGGTCCCGGCCTGCTCGCCGAATGCCGCACCCTGGGCGGCTGCGAGACCGGGGACGCGAAGCTCACCGGCGGGCACGACCTGCCTGTCCCGTACGTCCTGCACACTGTCGGCCCCATCTGGTCCGCCCGCGCCGACGAGGCCGGTCGCGCCCGCCGCGACGCCGAGCTCGCCTCCTGCTACCGACGCTGCCTCGAGGTCGCGCACGAGCACGATCTGCACCGCCTCGCCTTCCCCTCGATCTCCACCGGCGCCTACCGCTTCCCCCTCGACCGCGCCGCGCGCATCGCGATCGCGAGCCTGCGCGAGAGCGCGGCGCGGCTCGGCGGGCGCTGGGAGCTGCGCCTGGTGCTCTTCGACGACGAGACCCTCGCCGCCTACGAGCAGGTGCTCCGCGAGAGCTGACCCGGAGGGCGGCGAGGCCGACGCTCGGCGACGGGGAGAGGTGGCGTCGTAGAGTGGCGGCGGCGGGGGAGCGGCTACCGTCGGGGGATGACCGCGCCGTCCGACCCCGAGCCCGATGCCGGATCAGCCCTCGCGCCCGACTCCGCCTCCGAGCCCGACACCACCTTTGCTCACGCGACGCCGCGGACCCGTCGCCACGATCCCGGGCGCCGCGACCGCATCATCGACGCCTGTCTCGCGGTGATCGCCGAGTACGGGGTCGCCGGCACCTCGCACCGCCGTGTCGCCGCCGCGGCCGACGTGCCGCTGGGCTCGATGACCTATCACTTCGAGGGTATGGACGAGCTGCTTCGCGAGGCGTTCACCCGCTTCGCCGGGGAGGCCGCCGCCCGGGTCGAGGCCCGCACCGCGCGCGCGGAGACCCTCCAGGAGGCGCTCGCCGGCTTCGAGGCGAACATCGACCAGGACGTCTTCGGCACCCAGGGAGAGCTCGTGATCACCCTGGAGCTCTACACCCTCGCCGCCCGTCGGCCCGAGTTCCGCGAGATCACCAGCGCCTGGATGGCCCGCACCCGCGCCTGCCTCGAGCCCTTCGTCGACGGCGGTACCGCCGCGCTGCTGGACGCCCTCAACGAGGGCCTCGTGATCCAGAAGGCCCTCCACCTCCGGCCCCCGATGCCGGACCTCGCCCGCGAGGGCGTGGCCCGTCTGGCCGCCGGCGCGAAGGCGCGCCCGCGCCGCGAGGGCTGAGGGGGCGTGGCCCGGCGTCGGCCCGGGCCCGGCATCGGTGCCGGGCGCGAGCCCGTCAGCCGACGGTGCTCGGCTCTCGCTCCGGGACAGGAGTGCTGTGCCGTCGGGCGGGGAGTACCCCGGCCAGCAGCACCACCGCGAGGCCCGCCAGCGGCACCGACAGCAGTCCGACCCGCAGCCCGAACGCGTCGGCCACCAGCCCCACCAGCGGTGGCGAGGCGAGGAAGCCCAACCGCATCAGCCACGAGACCACCGTCAGTCCGGTGCCCGGACGCAGCCCCGGCAGCGCATCGGCCTGCGCCATCGCCGAGGGGACCAGGCTCGCGCTTCCCAGACCGGCCAGGGCGAAGCCGGAGATCGTGCCCGGCACGGAGGGGAGCGCCAGCGCAAGTCCCATGCCGAGCGCGATCAGCGCACCGCCGCCGCGCGCCACCGCCCGCTGCCCGAGGCGATCCACCAGCGGGTCCGCGAGCAGCCGGCCCACGAACTGCGCGCCGACCAGGGCGACGAACCCTGTGGCCGCGATCGTCGAGGCGGCACCGAGGTCGCGGGCGAGGTAGAGGGTGGCCCAGGAGTTCCCGGCGTCCTCGACCAGGGTCCCGGCGATCGCGATGAGCACGAGCGCGCCCAGCACCGCGGCGGTGCGTCCGCCGCGCGGGGCGCGGCGCTGTGCGGTGGCGTCGGCCGGGGCGTCGCTCGCCGCGGTGCCGCCGGGAGTCGTGCCGCCGAGAGCTGTCCCGTCGGCCGTCGTGCCGCCGGGGACCGTGCCAGCGGCCGTCGCATCGTCGGCCGTCGCGCCGGTGCTCTCCGTGCCCTCGGCCACGGCCGGGCCCGTCGGCGCTCCCACCGGATCGGCGACGTCGTCGACGTCCCGCCCCGGCAGCGCGGCACGACGCGCGAGCAGCGCGACCACGGAGAAGAGGATCCCCGAGAGCAGCAGATGGGTGCGCAGCGGCATCTCCAGCGCGATCGCCGCGGCGGCCATCGCCCCGCCGAGCACCGCGCCGAGTGACCACAGGGCGTGGAAGGAGTTGATCACCGAGCGGCCCAGATGCCGCTGGACCCGCAGGCCGTGGGCGTTCTGCGCGACATCGGTGAGGGCGTCGAACGCCCCCGCCGCCAGCAGGGCGAGGGCGAACCACAGCGCCCCGGGCGCCCAGGCGGCGGCCAGCAGCCCCGTCGCGGTGAGCACCGTGCCGAACGTCGCGAGCGCGGCCGAGCCGATTCGGCGGATCAGCGCGCCCGCGGCGAACCCGGCGAGGATCGCCCCGGCCGGGAAGGCGGCCAGCGCGAGTCCGTACACGGAGTTCTCCATCCCGAGCTGCGCCTTGACCTCGGGATAGCGGGGCAGCAGGTTCGCGAGGAGAGCGCCGTTGGTGAGGAAGAGGGCGCCGACGCTGAGGCGCGCGCGGCGCACGACGGGCACGGGAGGAGTCACTGACATGCGTACGAGCGTACGTAGCGAGTGGAGGTGCTGTCGCCGGACGTGCGACGGCCGTCGCGACGACGCTCGGCTGTGACCCCCGTCTCGCCGGTGCATGGCGAGACAGGAACGTGCATGTTCACTCACTGAACGTCCCGTGACCGCCCGACTCCGTACGCGTACTCTGGCCCCGCTCCGCCCTCCGACCCCGAGGGCCCCGCGACATCGGGCCTCCGGGCCCTTGAAAGGACTGCGATGCTCGACTCGACGCTCCAGGACACCTTCGACCGTGTGCTCCGCCGCAACCCCGGCGAGCCCGAGTTCCACCAGGCCGTCCGGGAGGTGTTCGAGTCTCTCGAGGTCGTCCAGGCCCGGCACCCCGAGTACCAGGACCACGGGATCCTCATGCGCCTGTGCGAGCCCGAACGCCAGATCATCTTCCGCGTCCCGTGGGTCGACGATGAGGGGAACGTGCAGGTCAACCGCGGCTTCCGCGTCGAGTACAACTCGGCTCTCGGGCCCTACAAGGGCGGCCTGCGTTTCCATCCGAGCGTCAACCTCGGCATCGTGAAGTTCCTCGGCTTCGAGCAGATCTTCAAGAACTCCCTGACCGGCCTGCCCATCGGCGGCGGCAAGGGCGGCTCGGACTTCGATCCGCACGGCCGGTCCGACGGCGAGGTCATGCGCTTCTGCCAGTCGTTCATGACCGAGCTGCACCGCCACATGGGCGAGTACACCGACGTCCCCGCCGGCGATATCGGCGTGGGCGCCCGCGAGATCGGCTACCTCTTCGGTCAGTACAAGCGCCTGACCAACAAGTACGAGGCGGGTGTGCTCACGGGCAAGGGCCTGGACTGGGGCGGCTCGCTCGTGCGCAAGGAGGCCACCGGCTACGGCGCGGCCATCTTCGCCGACGAGATGCTCAAGGCCCGCGGCAAGTCCTTCGAGGGCCGCCGCGTCGCCGTCTCCGGCTCCGGCAACGTCGCGCTCTACGCGATCGAGAAGTCCCGCCAGCTCGGCGGCATCCCCATCACCGCCTCCGACTCCTCCGGCTACGTCGTGGACGAGAACGGCATCGACCTCGAGCTGCTCCAGCAGATCAAGGAGGTCGAGCGCGGTCGCATCCACGAGTATGCCGACCGTCGCGGCGAGGGCGCCCGCTTCGTCAAGGGCGGCAGCGTCTGGGACGTCCCGGCAGACATCGCCCTGCCCAGCGCCACCCAGAACGAGCTCGACGCGGACGCCGCTCGGACCCTCGTGAAGAACGGCGTGCTCGCCGTCTCCGAGGGCGCGAACATGCCCTGCACCCCCGAGGCCGTCACCGTGTTCCGCGAGGCCGAGGTCGCCTTCGGCCCCGGCAAGGCCGCGAACGCCGGCGGCGTCGCGACCAGCGCGCTCGAGATGCAGCAGAATGCGAGCCGCGATGCGTGGAGCTTCGAGCACACCGAGGAGCGCCTCACGCAGATCATGAAGAACATCCACACCACCTGCCTCGAGACTGCCGAGGACATGGGTCGCCCCGGCGACTACGTGCTCGGCGCGAACGTCGCCGGCTTCCGCAAGGTGGCCGATGCGATGATCGCCTTCGGCGTGATCTGAGCCCCGCCGGGCCTGGCCCCACGGAGGCTCCTGCCCGCCGGGCAGAGTTGGGAGCCGATACCTGGTGGTCCGTCGGAGCCGCCTTGCACATCGATGGAGCGCCGGCGACCGCTATCGCGATCGCGGTCGCCGGCGCTCGATCGATGCCGCCCTGGCGACCGACGGGTGTCGACGCTGTTTTCCGGCGTTTCCATCACCGTCGTCGTGATGCGGCCTCCTAGCGGTCCTGGAAGCAGCCGGCCCGCATCGCTGAGCGCACCATCACAGATGCCCTGGTCGAGGACAAGATCCGCGACCTCGCCTGGAGGGCCAACCCCGTCACCGGGCAGGTCCAGATGACGCCCGAGGGCCTGTATGGACGTCGGAAGTGGGTCGCGCTGCTCCGCCGCCGGGAAGGCCTCGCGAGCACGTCCCGCGGGGCGGTGGACCGGGCGATGCGGACCCTCGGCCTCGAAGATCTCCGGCGGGCGAAGAAGCTGCGCACCACCCCGAAGCCTGATGGGAAACGGGCGGGTGACCTGCTCAATCGCGACTCCACGGCCCCGGCTCCGAACCTGGTCTGGGTCACCGATTTCACTTACGTGCGCACCTGGGCTGGGTTCGTGTACGTCGCGTTCGTCGTCGACGTGTTCGCTCAGCGGATCGTGGACCGGCACGCGTCCTCGAGCATGCGCAGCGATCTCGTCATGACGCCACTGCGGATCGCGCTGTGGCAGCGGGAACGCGAGGGAAACCAGGTATCACCAGGCTCTTTGGTGGCGCACAGTGATGCCGGATCGCAGTACCCGTCGATCCGGTGCACCGAGCACCTCGGCCTCGAGGGCATCGCTTCGTCGATCGGCACCGTCGGCGATGCCTTCGACAACGCCCTCATGGAGAGCGTCAACGGCCTGTTCAAGACCGAGTGCATCCGCACCACCGTCTTCCACGCCGGGCCGTTCCGGGCGCTCTCAGACGTCGAGTTCGCGACTGCCGGCTGGGTCGACTGGTACAACAACCGACGCCTCCACGGCTCCCTCGAGATGCTCACCCCGATAGAGTTCGAGACGCTGCACAACGAGGCCCTCACCCGAGAGCCCGCACCCACGAAGTAGCGGCAGAGAACCCGGGACGATTCACTGACAGCGCGGAAGGAGTCGACTTTTGACGACTCACAAGAGTGAACCCATCGGGACGACGCAAAGCCCGACGGGGGAGGTAGTGGTCGGGGTGGTGGCCGATCCGGTCGCCACCGCCCTGACAGTCGCGAAGCATCTCGAACGGGAACTGCCTGGCCTACTCGCCGAGCAGCTCTCTGACGGTCCCTGGAGAGTGGAGGTGCACCGAGAGAGGCTGCCTCCCAGTGACGAGAAGCGGTTCGAGATGATGGACCTGGCAGCCGAGCGTAAGCGGGAACATGGCTGGGACCTCGCGGTATGCGTGACCGACCTCCCACTGATGATCGACCGGCGCCCCGTCGTCGCTGACGCCGACCACACTCGGAACGTGGCGGTGGCTTCACTGCCGGCCTTCGGGGCCATGCGCCTGCGAAGGCGAGTTTCAGAGGTGGTGGCACAGCTCATTGGGGACATGCGCGGCGGGACCATTCCGGAGGACGGGTCCCAGGCGCATCGGCGGTCACGGGTCCCGGCTCTGGGCGGCGCCTTCGAGCGGACGACCCCAGACCAAGACGGGGTCGACGTCCGTATCTTCGCGAACCGCGGGCGTCTGCGGCTGCTCGTGGGAATGGTCCGGGATAATCGTCCGTGGCGGCTGGTCTCCGGTCTCCGAGGGGCGTTGGTGGGAGCGTTCGCGTTCAGCGCGTTCTATCTGTTGAACACCACGCTGTGGGAACTCGCACTCACCATGGCTGCGTGGCAGCTGGTCGCCGTCGTCGTCGCCTCAATTGCGGTGATGATCACTTGGCTCATCGTCTATCACCACCTCTGGGAACGAGCCAAAGATCTGCCGCCGCAGGAACGTGAGCGAACGGCGCTGTTCAACGCGTCGACTGTCTTGACCCTCGCTATTGGGCTGACGTGCGGCTATGCGGGGCTGTTCGTCCTGAACCTGACTGCCGCGCTGATCGTTTTCACTCCGGAGGTGTTCAGCCAGTACGCCGGAGACGAATACGTACTGGGCGAGTATCTCCTGGTGACCCTGTTCGCGACCGCTGCTGCGACGATCGCGGGTGCGATTGGGTCTGGCTTCGAAAGTGAAGAGTCGGTGCACGAGGCCGCCTATAGCTACCGGGAGCGCGCACGGCGCGAGGCGCGGCGCCGCTCACGCAGCGCAGAGAACAATAACAGCGCGGTCCACGACGCGGCGCAGAACGACGACACATCTCGTGCAGAGGACTCCGATGCAGGCCCGGACCGCTGAGGAGGCAATAGGTCGGCGGTGGATGGTGGGGCTGAAGTTCTTGGCGTACGTAAGCCCTGCCCGAATGAATGCCCGCTGAGGGATCCGTCAACGAGCTACTACTTTCGTTTTTGGTACGACATAGAAGCGATCACCATAGCCATAGGGACTGACGCACGTGTAGGTGTCACATGATCTGTGGCGCTGGCGGTGCCGATGCAGGGGCGTGAGGCCTCGGCGCACTGAGCCCCGGAGTGGAGTCGAGGCGGAGGTCCAGGGCCGGAGCGGACGGGCGGCCAGGTCGCCGAGCTCGCGACCACGGGGTGACGCCCGGCTCTGGGTGGCCCGCGCCATCCGTCCCCAATTGCGAAAGATTCTCATTCGCTGGTAGCTTCCTGGCATGCACCTGATGAGAAGCATTGTCATGAAGCGGCGCGCTGCCGCCCTCCTCGGCGCGGGCGTGCTCGCGCTCGCCGCCTGCGGCTCGGGCGTCGACGGGGGAGCCTCCGACGGCGGCGGTGACGGCACCGGCGCGACCGAGGCCCCGTCCTCGGACCGCACCGAGGTCGGCGCGCTCAGCCCCCGGATCGTCCTGGCCCATGAGGGCGGCGTCGTCACCCTCGACTCGGCCGACGGCTCCGTGCTGAACGAGACCCCCGTCGAGGGGTACGTGCGGCTGAACCCGGCCGGCGACGGTCGCCACGTCGCGGTCAGCGCGTCCGACGCCGTGACCATGTACGACACCGGCCTGCTCGCCCAGGGGCACGGCGACCACTTCCACTACTACGTCCAGGACCCGGCGCTCACCGACTTCTCCGTCGAGGCGCCGATGCCCGGCCACGTCGTCCCTCACGGCGACCGCACTGCGATCTTCGCCGACGGCAGCGGTGAGATCACCCTGTTCGACCCGACCGCCCTCGGCGAGGGCAAGCTCGACGTGCTCGAGGAGACCGCGACCGAGGACCCGCACCATGGCGTCGCCGTGCCGCTGTCCGACGGCGGGCTGCTCACCACACAGGGCACCGAGGATGAGCGCAGCACCGTCCAGGTCCTCGACGCCGACGGCAAGGTCGTCGCCGAGACCGACGACTGCCCCGGCGTGCACGGCGAGGCCGCCGCGAAGCCCACCGAGTCCGGCGACGTGATCTCGCTGGGCTGCGAGAACGGCTCGGTGATCTACCGCGACGGCGAGTTCCACAAGGTCGCGATCGACGGCGACTACCAGCGCTCCGGCAATCAGAAGGGCCACGAGGACTCCCCGATCGTGCTCGCGGACCACAAGGTCGAGGCCGAGCCCGCCGGCGGCATCGAGCGCCCCACGGAGATCGCGCTGATCGACACGCGCGACGCGACCCAGCAGCTCATCGACCTCGGTTCCCCGTACTGGTTCCGCAGCCTCGACCGCGGGCCCGACGGCGAGGCGCTCGTGCTCACCTACGACGGGGAGCTGAACATCCTGGACCCCGAGAGCGGCGAGATCCTCCACGAGGTCCCCGTGACCGGTGAGTGGGAGGAGGGCGAGAACTGGCAGGAGGCCGGCCCGATGCTCTCGGTCGCCGACGGCACCGCCTTCGTCGTCGACCCCGAGGCGAAGAAGCTCAGCATGGTCGACGTCGCCAGCGGCGAGGTCTACCGCGAGCTCGACCTGCCCGTCGTCCCGCACGAGATCCAGGTGACCACCGGCACCGCCTCCGGCGAGTACGAGGTCTCCCCGGGCGCGAGCGAGTCGAAGGGCGAGGAGGGCCATGAGGGCCACGACCACGCCGACGAGGGCCACGACCACGGCGCCAGCGATGCCGGGGGCGCCGAGGAGGGTCACGAGGGCCACGACCACTGAGCCCACGCCGCTGAACCGCGACCACCGGGCCGGGGGCGATGCCCCGGACCACCACCGATACGTGGCCCTGCGCTGGAACGACGACTCATTCCGGCACAGGGCCACGTTTCGATCGCGTGGTGAGGTGCTCCGCCCGGCAAGCGGGTCAGGACTCTTCCTCGCCGCTCAGAACCCCAGCTCGTCCGCCCGGGCGATGATCGCCCCGGCGGTGGAGATCGCCTGGTCCACGTACGCCTCGCCGAAGAGGTGCACGTGGGCGAGCAGGCCGAAGAAGAGGTGCGCGGGCAGGTCCTGCTCCCAGTCGCCGGGCAGCGGGTGCTCCTCGGTGTAGCCCTCGAAGATCTCCTCGAGGTGCGGGGCGTCGAAGAGGGAGAGCATCGCGAGGTCCTCGAGGCGGTGGCCGCCGTGCGCGGAGGGGTCGATGAGGGTCACCCCGTCGGCCGTCCACATAAGGTTCCCGGACCACAGGTCGCCGTGCACGCGGCTCGGCTCCTCCGTGCCCTGGCCGCTGATGCCGTCGTAGGCGCCGTCGGCGATCACGTCGATCGCCTCGTCGACGGTGTCGTGCCCGTCGGCGCCGAGGCTGCGGGTGACCTTGTCGGCCAGGGGGCGCAGCCGCTCCTCGGCCCAGTACACCGCGAACTCCTCCTCGACGCGGGTCGAGACGGGGAAGGGGTTCTCCAGCGGGCCGAAGAAGGCGGGGTCGGCGGGGGACCAGCCGAAGCCGGGCGCGCCGGCGTCGTGCAGGCGGGCGAGGCGTCGGCCGAACTCGCGGGCCGCCTCGGGGGTCGGGCCGACGGGCTCCAGGCGCGCCAGGCGCAGGGAGTCCTTCTCCTCCTCGAGCACCTCGACCACGGGGACGGCACCGGGCTCGGCGAGCCAGCGCAGGCCCGCGGCCTCGGCCGCGATGTGCCCCTTGGGGGCGTTCGATGCGTTCTTCACGAAGTCACTCATGGGCCCACCGTAAGCAGAGGGTGACGTGATCGCGCCACTGTGCAGGTGGGCAATGTGGTGGGGAGGACAGCCGCAGGGCGCGGCGGGCGGCTCAGCCCTCCAGGCCGAGCTCCGCGGCGAGGGTGCCCTGCAGCACCGGCAGCACCTGGCGGTGGGAGGCGCGGGTCGCGGCGCGCGAGGCGACGTGGACGAGCATCGCGGTGCGCTCGTAGGCGGTCCATGCCCGCATCCGCTCGCGCAGCGCGCCGACGTCGGCGATCCCCGCGGGCACCTCGCCGACCTCGCCGCGCGCCCGCACGTACTCCTCGACGAAGGCCGCGACCTGCTCCTCGGCGAGCGGCACGTACCAGGGCCCGCCGTGCACGGGACCGCCGATGATCGCGAGATCGCGGGCGGGGTCGTCGCCCTGCGCCCACTCGTAGTCGATGTACTGCACGCGCGGCAGGCCGGTCGACGGATCGGTGCCGTCCCACAGGATGTTCGTCGAGCACAGGTCGCCGTGGCAGAGCGCGAAGCCGTCCAGCTGCGCGATCTGGTCCTCGATGCCGGCGACCCGGGCGAGCGCCGCCTCGAGGAAGGGCTCGAGCCCGTGCTCGGCGAGCAGCGCGCCGTGCCGGGCGCGCCAGGACTCGACCTCGGCCTCCACCTCGGGCAGCAGCGCCTGGGGGCCGACGGGGACCGCCGCCCACGGGTCCTCCCCGAAGCTCACCGGTCCGCGGCCCGGGGCGGGCACGGCGTGGAGGCGGGCGAGGAGCCGGGCATGGGAGCGCAGGTGCGCGCCCGTCCAGGCCTCGGGCGCTGCGGCCACGCCCGGGATCTCGGTGGTGACGACGCAGGGGTGGCCGAGCGGGCTGGTCGCGGCGTCGTCGTGCACGGCGATCGGATCGGGGCCGGTCTCCGGCGGGATCAGGGTCAGCGCCGCGATCTCGTGGGCCAGATCCTGGTGCAGCTCCTCGGGAGCGACATGCGCGATCCGCACGATGACCGACGCGTTCTCCTGCGGGGTCACGCGCCAGGCGGCGAAGCGCTCGCCCACCCCGGCCAGCGACACCCGCGCCTGGCCCGAGAGGGAGGGAGGCAGTGCGGACTTGTGCAGGCCGGGCAGGCGCAGGGGAGTGGCGTCGTCCTCCCCGAGGGGGAGCACGAGCGCGCCGCGCCGCCACGCCTCCACGATCCGCTCGCCCATCGCGGGCGAGGCAGGGTCCAGCGGCGCCGGGGTGCCGGTGCGCGGATCCGGGATCATGTCCGCTCCTCTCCGAGGGGTGGAGCGAGTCTATCGCCGCAGGCCCGCGCCCTGCCCCTCCCCGCGGATACGATGAGCCGGCCCGCGCCCCCGCCCGAAGGAGACCCCCGATGGAGCTCGTCCTGCTCGCGATCGGCGTCGGCCTCGGGGTCGGGACCGTGGTCGGGGCGCTCGGTGCGGGCGGGGGGATCCTCGCGGTGCCGGTGCTGGTGTTCCTGCTGGGCATGCCGCCGCATGCCGCGACCGCCTCGAGCCTCGTGATCGTGCTGATCACGGCGCTGGCGAGCCTGCCCCACCATGCGCGGCAGCGGAACGTGGAGTGGCGGGCGGGGCTCGTGTTCGCGGGGGTGTCGGTGGTCGGCGCCGTCCTCGGCTCGCGGCTGTCGGTCCTGGTCCCGCCCGATGTGCTGCTGACCCTGTTCGGTCTCATGCTCGCGGTCGTCGCCGCGGCGATGCTGCGCCGAGGCCTCCGCACCCGTCGGACGGAGGACGCGGAGGCCGCCGCGCTCGGCACCGTCCCGCTCGCCGACGGGGACGCCCCCATCGCCTCCCACGACGACCCCGTCCTGGATCAGCCCGGCCCCGACACGGTCGAGACGGCCGACGGGCTGCAGCACCATCACGGCGAGCCCGACCTGCCGTTCGCCCCGGCCGCGCCGCCCTCCCCGCGGTGGGGCTCCGTGATCGCCGCCGCCTCGCTCACCGGCTTCCTCACCGGCTTCTTCGGCGTGGGCGGCGGGTTCATCGTCGTGCCCATGCTGGTGATCGCTCTGGGGCTCGCGATGCGCCGTGCCTCCGGCACGAGCCTGCTGGTCATGATCATCGCGACGACCGTGAGCCTGCTGGCCCGCCTCGGCACCGACGTGCAGGTCGACTGGGCGACCACCCTGATCTTCGCGGCCGGCTCCGCCGTCGGCGGCGTGCTCGGCGGGCCGCTCTCGGCGAGGGCGCGCCCCTCGACGCTGACGCTGCTGTTCGCGGCGCTGCTCGCGGGCGTCGCCGCGGTGACGCTGGTCGAGACGCTGCTGCTCTGAGTCCGCGCCGGCGGTGCCGCCGTCGGGGCTGAGATCCCGGCCCGACCGCCCCGCACGGAGCGGAGGGCGCTGCGTCGTCAGGCGCGTCGTCCGACGGGGCGCCGTGAGAGGGTGCGCCCATGATGGACACCCCCGCCGACGCCCGCATCGAGCCGCCCCTCCTCGCCGCCGAGCGCGAGTCCCTCGACGCCTGGCTCGAGTTCCATCGCGCGACCGTGCTGCAGAAGATCGAGGGGCTGGACGCCGAGCAGCTGTGCCGCCGCTCCGTGCCGCCCTCGACCCTCAGCCCGCTGGGCGTCGTGCGCCACCTCGGCGTCGTCGAGGAGTACTGGCTGGGGGAGGTGTTGCTCGGCGAGGAGCGTCCCGACCCGTACTGCACGCCGGAGAACCCCGACGGCGACCTGCTGGACGGCACCCCGGAGACCGCGCTCGCCGACGTCGCCGTCTACCGGGAGCGGGTCGCCGCGGCCCGCGACGCGCAGGCGGGCTGGACCGATCTCGACGCTCCCGTGCGCGGGCTCCTCGGACGTCGCGAGCTGAACCTCCGCTGGATCCTCACGCACCTGATCGAGGAGTACGCCCGGCACGCCGGCCACCTCGACCTCCTGCGCGAGGCGATCGACGGGAGGACCGGGGAGTGAGCGAGGCCGACGTGGAGGTCAGTGCCGGGGTGCCGGCGCTCGCCGAGGCACTGGCCCTGTACGACGCCGTGGGCTGGGGCGCCTACACGCAGGAGCCGGCGATCCTCGAGCAGGCGCTCGCCGGCAGCCGGCACGTCGTCACCGCCCGACGGGACGGGGTGCTGCTCGGCCTCGCCCGCGTGGTCGGCGACGGCGCCGTCATCGCCTATCTGCAGGACGTGCTGGTGCGCCCCGAGGCGCAGGGCCGGGGCATCGGGCGCCGCCTCGTCGAGGAGGCCCTGGCCCCCTTCGACACGGTGCGTCAGCAGGTGCTGCTCACCGACGCGGAACCGGGTCAGCGCACGTTCTACGAGGCGCTCGGCTTCGTGGAGGCCCACGATCACGACCCCGGCCTGCGCTCCTTCGTGCGGCTGCGCTGAGCGCAGGGCCGACGCGGCGCGCCGCGGCCGCCCGTCGCGCCGACCCGCGGAGCGTCGGGGAGGTCAGGCGCTCGCGCCGGTCACCGTGCGCACCGCGTCGTCGATGGGCTGTGAGCGCCCGGGGAAGGCGCCGTCCGGTGCGTCCCGTGCGTCCCGTGCGTCCCGGGGGCCGCGTCGGGTGGGTCCCCGGGGCCTTCATCCGGCGTTCGGCGGAGTCTCGTGGTCGACTGATGGCGTGTGGCGTACCGCTACGCCTATATAGGCATACTGGTACGCCCTGCGCCGGCGGGCGACCATGAGCTGGGGTGCTGGGGTGCTGGGGTGCTGGGGTGCTGGGGTGCTGGGGTGCTGGGGTGCTGGGGTGCTGGGGTGCTGGGGTGCTGGGGAGCTGGGGTGCTGGGGTGCTGGGGTGCTGGGGAGCTGGGGAGCTGGGGCGGGCGAGGGACAGGGAGGTCAGGCGCTCGCGCCGGTCACCGTGCGCACCGCGTCGTCGATGAGCCGCGCGGCGGTGCGGGCGGTGCGGGAGTCGACGTCGAGGGACGGGTTCAGCTCTACCACGTCCAGCAGTGCCAGCTTCCCGGAGCCCGCCGCAGTGCGGACGGCCGCGGCGATCAGCGGCAGCGGCACCCCGTGCGCGGCCGGCGCCGAGACGCCCGGCGCGACCGCGGCCGGGAGCACGTCGAGGTCGATCGTCAGATAGAGGACGTCGAGCTCTGCGGCGAACTGCTCCACGAAGCGGGTGATCCCCTCGGCGCCGGCGGCGAGGCACTGCTCGTCGGTCCACCAGGTGACGCCCAGCTCCCGCGCCCGGGCGAACAGCGTCCCCGTGTTCGAGGGCTCCGCGATCCCGAGCACCGCATAGCGCAGCTCCCGGCCCGCGGCGTGCTCCGCCTCGGCCATCTGCGCGAAGGGCGTGCCGGAGGAGGGTCGCGGCTCGCTGCGCAGGTCGAAGTGCGCATCGAGGTTCAGCACGCCCCAGCGCTGCCCGGCCCGCGGGCCGAAGCCGGAGCCCATCAGCCCCAGATAGGAGGACCAGGCGGTCTCGTGCCCGCCGCCGAGCACCACGGTCAGGCGCGATCCGGCCCGGTCCAGGCCGTGCGCGGTCAGCGCTGCGGCCGCGGCCTGCCCCGCCTCGAGGTCCTCGCCGACGGTCTCCGCATCGCCGAGGTCGTGCAGCTGGACCTCCCCGTGTGCGAGCGGCCCGTGCAGGGCGAGCGGTGCGAGCGCGCGGCGCAGGGCCGCGGGGCCGTCGGCCGCGCCGACGCGACCGCGGTTGCGCCGCACGCCCTCGTCCGAGCGGAATCCGTGCAGCGCCACATGGTCCGCGGCCGGGTCCGGGGAGCCGGCGCCGGGCGCACCCGCCGCGCCGTCGGCCGTTCCCGTCTCCACGACCCGCACCGCCTGATGCCAGCGGGCGTGCTCCGGGCCGTCGCCGTCGTGCCGGCCCGTCCACACGGACGCGGGGGTGGAAGAGGTCGTCATCGAGGGCTCCTCGTCGGCTCTCCAAGGGGTAGGTTCGCTCCATCATGGCACCGTGCCGGAGCACGGGACCTACGACGAGGAGCCCCGATGGCACGCAGCGACCGCCAGGACGAGACCGAGGAGCGCCGACGTCTCGGCGCGAGCGACCACGCGGTCGAGGACGCCCTCGTCCAGGAGTTCGAGAACACCGTCACCGAGGGCGCGAACCGGCTGAACCGCACCTGGCGTGCCCTCGCGGTGACCGGGCTGTTCGGCGGCATCGACGTCGGGCTGGGCCTGCTGGCGATGCTCGCGGTGATGGACGCGACCGGCTCGAAGCTGCTGGGCGGACTCGCCTTCGGCGTGGGGCTGTACGCGCTGCGGCTGGCGCACTCGGAGCTGTTCACCGAGGAGTTCCTGGTCCCGATCAACGCCATCGTGGCCGGGCACGGCACCTGGTGGCAGCTGCTGCGGCTGTGGGCCGTGACGCTGGTGACCAACCTCGCCGGCGGCTGGGCGCTGGCCTGGCTGGTCGTCGCGGCGTTCCCTCGCTTCGAGGACGTGCTGCTGGAGTCGACCACGCAGTACATGGAGCCCGGCCTCACACTCGAGACGGCCTCCCTCGCGATCCTCGCCGGCTTCACAATCACGCTGGTGACGAGGATGAGCCAGGGCTCAAGCGACGGCATAGCGACCCTCGCGAACTCTCTCATCTCCGGGCTGCTGGTGGTGGGGCTGGGCATGTTCCACGGCGCGCTGAGCTCCGCGGTGATCTTCGCGGCGATGCACGCCGGCGCCGAGACCACCTATCTCCAGTGGCTGGGCTGGTGCGCCTGGGTGATCCCGCTGAACATCGCCGGGGGTCTCGTGATCATCACCCTGCCGCGGCTCGTGCGCACCTGGGAGCTGGTGCGGGCCGAGAAGGAGGCGCAGCGCGCGCGGTCGGCCGAGGGGAAGAGCGCGGACGAGCAGGCCCCGAGCCGCTGAGCGGCGACCCCGTCAGCCGGCCGTGCGGCCGGCCCCGCCCCCTGACGCACGCGCCGGTCGGTGGCATGCTTCGCCCATGCCCACCCCGAAAGTCCCGGCGGCCGATGCGACGCTGCGCCTGCTGACCTTCCTCGCCTCGCGCCGCGCACCCGTCGCCGCCGCGCGGATCGCCGAGGAGCTGGAGCTGCCGCGCTCACGCACCTACGACCTGCTGGCGACGCTCGTCGAGCACGGGTACGTGATGCACCTGGAGCAGGAGCGGCTGTACGGCCTGGGCCCGTCGGCCCATGAGCTCTCGGGCGCCTACCTGCGTCAGGAGCCGCTGGCCCGGATCGGCCGGCGGGTCGTCGAGCGGATGGTCGACGCGGTGGGGGAGAGCGGCCATCTCGCGGTGCTGCACGGCCGCGACGTGCTCTACGTGGTCGAGGAGCGCGCCCGGAACCGGCCGAGCCTCGTCACCGACGTCGGCGTGCGGATCCCCGCCCATCTCACGGCGAGCGGCCGCGCGATCCTCGCCCATCTGCCCGCACCCCAGCTTCGTGCCCTCTACGGCACCGCCGCCGACTTCGCCGCCCGCACCGACGCACCCGGCCCCGCCACCCCGAAGGAGCTGAGGGAGCTGCTGACGGCCGTGCGCGCCGAGGGGGTCGCGAGGGAGTCCGGGGAGGTCAGCGACGAGATGGGCTCGGTCGCCTCCGTCGTGCGGGACCACGCCGGGTGGCCCGCTGCCGCCGTGGCGCTCACCTTCGTCGAGGCGCGCGTCGGCCCCGCCGAGCGCGAGCGCTTCGCCGCCGCCGTGAGGAGCGGCGCGGAGGAGGTCACGCGCCGACTCGGCGGGCGGGCGGAGATGACGGGGGCTCCCCTCACCGGCAGGTGACCGGGCGCCTCGGCAGCGATCCCGGTCCACGGCGGCCCGGGACCGAGGAACAGAACCGCGACGTCCGGTATGCCGGACGGGACTCCCTCTGCGACTCTCGACCCGAGCGGGACGCGGTGGTGTCCTGAGGGGACCCCGGGCAGTCCCGCCCCCGCGCACCGCCCTCGACCCAGGAGCCGAAGATGTCCCTCCCCGGAGCCCGCCCTGTCCGCGCCGACCGCGGCACCGACCTCACCGCCAGGTCCTGGCAGACCGAGGCGCCGCTGCGCATGCTCATGAACAACCTCGACCCCGAAGTCGCCGAGCGACCCGACGACCTCGTCGTCTACGGCGGCACCGGCCGCGCCGCCCGCTCCTGGGAGGCCTTCGACGCGATCGTCGACACCCTCAAGGACCTCGAGGACGACGAGACCCTGCTGGTCCAGTCCGGCAAGCCCGTCGGCGTGCTGCGCACCAACGAGTGGGCGCCGCGCGTGCTGCTGGCGAACTCCAACCTCGTCGGCGACTGGGCGACCTGGCCCGAGTTCCGCCGGCTCGAGGCCGAGGGCCTGATGATGTACGGCCAGATGACCGCCGGGTCCTGGATCTACATCGCCACCCAGGGCATCCTCCAGGGCACCTTCGAGACCTTCGCGGCCGTCGCACAGAAGCGCTTCGGCGGCACGCTGGCCGGCACCATCACCCTCACCGGCGGCTGCGGCGGCATGGGCGGCGCGCAGCCGTTGGCCGTCACCCTCAACGACGGCGTCTGCCTGATCGTGGACGTGGACCGCACGCGCCTCGAGCGCCGCGTCGCCAAGCGCTACTGCCACGAGATCGCCGACGACCTCGACGACGCGATCGCCCGCGCGAACGCCGCCAAGGCCGAGAAGCGCGGCCTCTCGATCGGCATCGTCGGCAACGCGGCCGACGTCTTCCCCGCCCTGCTCGAGCGGCACCGGGCCGGTGACCTGCAGATCGACGTGGTCACCGACCAGACCTCCGCCCATGACCCGCTGAGCTACCTGCCCACCGAGGTCGCCGTCGAGGACTGGCAGCGCGAGGCCGCCGCCGACGAGGAGGGCTTCACCAAGAAGGCCCGCGAGGCGATGGCCCGCCAGGTCCAGGCCATGGTCGAGTTCCAGGACGAGGGCGCCGAGGTGTTCGACTACGGCAACTCCATCCGCGACGAGGCGCGCCACGCCGGCTACGATCGCGCCTTCGAGTTCCCCGGCTTCGTGCCCGCCTACATCCGACCGCTGTTCTGCGAGGGCCTCGGCCCGTTCCGCTGGGTGGCGCTGTCCGGCGACCCCGAGGACATCAAGGTCACCGACGCGGCGCTGAAGGAGCTGTTCCCCGAGAACGAGCACCTGCACCGCTGGCTCGACGCCGCCGACGAGTTCGTCGAGTTCGAGGGCCTGCCCGCCCGCATCTGCTGGCTCGGCTACGGCGAGCGGCACAAGGCCGGGATGCTGTTCAACGACCTCGTGCGCGACGGGAAGGTCAAGGCCCCGATCGTCATCGGCCGCGACCACCTCGACTCCGGTTCCGTCGCCTCCCCCTACCGGGAGACCGAGTCGATGCTCGACGGCTCCGACGCGATCGCCGACTGGCCGCTGCTGAACGCCCTGACCGCCACCAGCTCCGGCGCGACCTGGGTCTCGATCCACCACGGCGGCGGCGTCGGCATCGGTCGCTCCATCCACGCCGGCCAGGTCGGCGTCGCCGACGGCACCGAGCTCGCCCGCCGCAAGCTCGAGCGCCTGCTCACCAACGACCCCGCCATGGGCGTGATCCGCCACGTCGACGCCGGCTACTCCCGCGCCGACCAGGTCGCCCACGAGCGCGGCGTCCGCATCCCGATGACCCCGGTGCGCCGGGACTGAGGAGGCACGCCATGACCTCGACCCTGCTCACCGGCATCTCCGAGCTCTGGACTCTCGACCCCGCCCTCGACGACCCCGCCCGCCCCGGGCAGGTCACCGAGGAGCAGGTGCTGCGCGACGCGGCTCTCGTGATCGAGGACGGCCGCGTGGCCTGGTCCGGCCCCGCCGCGCAGCCCCCGTCGGCCGACGAGAGCGAGGACCTCGGCGGCCGGGCCGTGCTGCCCGGCTGGGTCGACTCCCACTCCCACCTCGTCTTCGACGGCGACCGCGCCGCCGAGTTCGAGGCCCGGATGGCGGGGCAGGCCTATGCCGCAGGCGGCATCGGCGTGACCACCTCGGCGACCCGGGAGGCGTCCGACGAGCGCCTGCGCACCCTCGTCCGGGCCCGGCTCGCGGAGGCCGCCGCCGGCGGCACCACCACGCTGGAGACCAAGACCGGCTACGGCCTCACCGTCGCCGACGAGGCCCGGGCCGCCCGGCTCCTCGCCGCGCTCGCCGAGGCCGGGGAGCTCGACGAGGTCACCTTCCTCGGCGCGCACCTGGTGCCCTCCGAGTACGACGGCCGGGACGGCCGGCCCGGGGCCGAGGAGTACGTCGACCTCGTCGCGGGGGAGATGCTCGAGGCGGTCGCGCCGCACGTGCGCTGGATCGACGTGTTCTGCGAGGAGGGAGCCTTCGACCCCGCCCAGTCCGAGCGGGTGCTGCGCGCCGGCGCCGCAGCGGGCCTCGGCCTGCGCGTCCACGGCAACCAGCTGGGCCGCAGCGGCGGGGTCGCGCTCGCCGCCGAGCTCGGCGCCGCGAGCGTTGACCACCTGAACCATCTATCGCCCGGCGAAGTCGAGGTGCTTGCCGCGACCGGCTCCCGGCCCACGGCCGATGGGGACGCCCCCGGCCTCCTCGCCGTGGACGCCGGGCCGACGGTCGCGACCGTGCTGCCCGCCTGCGACCTCTCCACCCGCGCCCCGCTCGCCCCGGCCCGGGAGCTGCTCGACGCCGGCGCCGCCCTCGCGATCGCCTCGAACTGCAACCCCGGCACCAGCTACACCAGCTCCATGAGCTTCTGCGTCGCGACCGCCGTGCTGCAGATGCACCTCTCCCTCGCCGAGGCCGTGCGCGCCGCGACCCGCGGCGGGGCCCTCGCCCTGCGCCGCAGCGACGTCGGCCACCTCGGGATCGGCGCCCGCGCCGACCTGCACGTGCTCGACGCCCCTGCCGCGATCCACCTCGCCTACCGCCCCGGCATGCCGCTGACCCACCAGGTGCGCCGCCGCGGCCGGCGGATCACCTGACCCGGCCCCGCCTCACCGCCCCTCCTCCCGAAAGGACGATCTCGATGATGACGACGTCCGACGCAGCAAGCGGCCCCCGCCGCGACCTCGACCACCAGCCCTTCGACCGCTCCGCCGCCGCGCGCGCCCGCTCCGTCACCGCCGCCGACGGCACCGAGCGGCCCGTCCCACCGCACCGCTGGCGCTTCTTCGTCTACAGCGCCATCGGCCTGGTGATGTTCTTCGTGTCCGTCAAGATCGGCGGGAAGTCCACGATCCTCGTCGACCACGCCCTCACCTTCGTGCGCTGGGTGCTGGGCCCGGCCGTGCCGTGGGTGGTGGTGGCGCTGGTGCTGCTGGGCACCGTGCGGCCCTTCGTCACCGGCTCCTGGCGCCGCGGCGCGCTGCGCACCGTCTTCGCGGTCGCGAACGTGATCGGCCTGGTCGTCGCGGTCTGCGCGGCGCTCGGCTACTACCCGGGACCGCTCGGCAACCCCGACATCGGCCCGTTCCTGTGGGAGAAGCTCGGCATCCCCGTCGGCCTCATCGTGCCCGTCGGCGCCGTGTTCCTCGCCCTGCTGATCAACTACGGGCTGATGGAGTTCATCGGCGTGCTGGTCCAGCCGATCATGCGCCCGCTGTGGAAGGCGCCCGGCCGCGCCGCGGTCGACGCCGTCGCCTCCTTCGTCGGCTCCTACTCCCTGGCCCTGCTGATCACCGACCGGGTCTACCGCGAGGGCCGCTACACCGGCCGCGAGGCCGCGATCATCGCCACCGGCTTCTCGACCGTCTCGGCGACCTTCATGGTCATCGTCGCGAGCACGCTCGAGATCATGCACCACTGGACCCTGTATTTCTTCCTCACCCTGGTGGTGACCTTCGCAGTCACCGCGATCACGGTGCGGATCCCGCCGCTCAGCCGCGTGCCGGACGTGACCTTCGAGGGCGTGGAGCACCAGGCGGAGCCGGTCTCCACCGGGAACCGGCTGCGCCATGCCTGGGACGAGGCTATGCGCGCCCTGGACGGGGCGCCCGGCCTGATCCGCGGCACCTGGGACACCTTCAAGGACGGCGTGCTGATGGCCGCCGCGATCGTCCCCTCGATCCTCTCCGTCGGGCTCGCCGGGCTGCTGCTGGCCACCTACACCCCGGTGTTCGACCTGCTGGGCTGGCTGTTCGTGCCCTTCGCCTGGCTCGTGCAGCTGCCGGACCCGGCGCTGGCCGGGAAGGCCGTCTCCGTCGGCATCGCGGAGATGTTCCTGCCCGCCACCGTGGTCGCCGGGCACGAGTCCGAGGTGCTGCGCTTCACCGTCGGCGTCACCGCCGTCTCCCAGATCGTGTTCTTCTCGGCGCTGGTCCCCTCGGTCCTGGCCACCCGCATCCCCGTGAACGTGGGCCAGCTGGTGGTGCTGTGGTTCGTGCGCGTGGTGCTGACGATCCTGATCACCGCCCCGCTCGCGCACCTGCTGCTGTAGCCCGCCCGCCCCTCCGCGCCGCAGACGCTCTCCCGACCCTGCCCGCCCTTCCGACCTCCCCCACCCGCGCCGCTCGCGCCCCGAAAGGACCCTCATGACCACCAGCACCGGCTCCGCCCCCGTCGTCACCCTCTGCGCCGAGGGGATCACGGCCGCTGATGTGCTCGCCGTCGCCCGCCGCGGGGCCCGCGTCGAGCTCGACCCCGCCGCCAGCGAGCAGGTCGCCTCCGTCCGCGCCCACATCGACGCGCTCGCCGCGGGCGAGACCCCCGTCTACGGCGTCTCCACCGGCTTCGGGGCGCTGGCCGACACGTCCATCCCGCCCTCGATGCGCCACGCCCTGCAGCGCTCCCTGATCCGCTCGCACGCCGCGGGCGCCGGCCCCGAGGTCGAGACCGAGGTGGTGCGCGCCCTGATGCTGCTGCGCGCCCGCACCCTCGCCTCCGGCCGCACCGGCGTGCGCCCCGTCGTGGTCGAGACGATGCTCGCGCTGCTGAACGCCCGTATCACCCCGATCGTCCACGAGTACGGCTCGCTCGGCTGCTCCGGCGACCTCGCCCCGCTCTCCCACTGCGCGATCGTGCTGATGGGGGAGGGGCGCGCCCGCGATCGCGACGGCGTGGAGCGGCCCGTGCCCGAGCTGCTCGCCGAGGCGGAGATCGAGCCGGTGCTGCTCGAGGAGAAGGAGGGTCTGGCCCTGATCAACGGCACCGACGGCATGCTCGGCATGCTGCTGATGGCCCTGGCCGACCTCGACGAGCTGGTGCGCACCGCCGACGTCACCACGGCCCTGTCCGTGCAGGCCCTGCGCGGCCGCGACACGGTCTTCCACCCCGAGCTGCACGCCCCGCTGCGCCCCCACCCGGGCCAGGAGGCGTCGGCCGCGAACATCCTCGCCCTGCTCGAGGGTTCCGGGATCATCGCCGACGTCGCCGCCGAGGGCTCTCGCGTGCAGGACGCCTACTCGCTGCGCTGCGCCCCGCAGGTCGCGGGCGGCGTGCGGGACACGATCGAGCACGCCCGCACCGTCGCCGAGCGCGAGCTCGCCTCTGCGATCGACAACCCCGTCGTGCTCGAGGACGGCACCGTCACCTCCAACGGCAACTTCCACGGCGCCCCGGTCGCGTACGTGCTGGACTTCCTCGCCGTTGTCTCCGCGGACCTCGCCTCGATCGCGGAGCGCCGCACCGACCGGATGCTCGACAAGTCCCGCTCCCACGGCCTTCCGCCCTTCCTCGCGGACGACCCCGGCGTGGACTCCGGCTTCATGATCGCCCAGTACACCCAGGCCGGCCTCGTCTCCGAGATGAAGCGCCTGGCGGTGCCGGCGAGCGTGGACTCGATCCCCTCCTCCGCCATGCAGGAGGATCACGTCTCGATGGGCTGGCACGCCGCCCGCAAGCTCCGCACCTCCGTCGAGAACCTCCGCCGGGTCCTCGCGATCGAGCTGCTCGCCGCCGCCCGCGCGATCGACCTGCGGGCGCCGCTGAGCCCGTCGGCCGGCAGCGCCGCCGCGATCGCGGTGCTGCGGGAGAGCGTCGAGGGGCCCGGCCCGGACCGCTTCCTCGCCCCCGACATCGCCGAGGCGGAGGCGCGTCTGGCCGACGGGACGCTGCTCGCCGCGGTGGAGGGCGTCGTCGGCGACCTGCGATGATGATCTTCACCCCGGCCGGAGCGGTCGCAGCAGGCGGGGGAGCGGTAGCCTGAGGCACGCCGTCCGGCCCCCATGGGAGCCGGGGACGGTCGCCCTTTCCCCGCCTACCGCCCGGATCCCTGCCTCCGGCGCCCCCTGAAAGAAGTCCCATGGGAGAACTGCACCTCGGCTTCGAGATCGTCGCGCTGGTCGTGCTCTGCGCGATCCTGCTCGCCGACCTCCTGCTCGTGATCAAGCGGCCCCACCTGCCCTCGATGAAGGAGTGCGCAGGCTGGATCGGCTTCTACGTCGGCCTCGCGCTCGTCTTCGCGGTGGTGCTCTTCTTCGTGGGCGGCTCGAAGCCGTCCTCGGAGTTCCTCACCGGCTGGCTGCTCGAGTACTCGCTGAGCATCGACAACCTCTTCGTCTTCATCCTGATCATGGCGAAGTTCGGGGTCCCGCGGAAGTACCAGCAGGAAGCGCTGATGGTGGGCATCATCATCGCGCTCATCGCGCGCGGCCTGTTCATCCTCGCGGGCTCCGTGATCATCGAGCACTTCGTCGGCGTCTTCTACCTCTTCGGCCTGTTCCTGCTGTACACGGCCTGGAAGCAGGCCTTCGGCGACGAGGACGACGACGCGGAGTCGCCGATCATGCGCCTGGTGCGCCGGGTCATCCCGGTCTCCGAGGAGTACGACGGCAACAAGATCCGCACCGTCGTGGACGGCAAGAAGGTGTTCACCCCGATGCTGCTGGTGTTCATCACGCTCGGCATCACCGACGTCATGTTCGCGCTGGACTCGATCCCCGCGATCTTCGGCGTGACCCGCAACCCGTTCCTGGTGTTCACCGCGAACATCTTCGCGCTGATGGGCCTGCGCCAGCTGTACTTCCTGCTCGGCGGCATGCTGGACCGCCTGGCCTACCTGCACTACGGCATCGCCGCGATCCTCGGCTTCATCGGCGTGAAGCTGCTGATCCACGCGATCCACGAGGCGCCGCTGGGCTTCATCCCCGGCTTCGACACCCTCGCGAAGATCCCCGAGGTGCCGATCTGGCTCTCGCTGAGCTTCATCGTGGTCGCGATGGGCGTGGCGATCATCGCCTCGCTCGTGGTCGCTCGGAGGCGGGAAGGCGAGGAGATCACCTCGAAGTGATCCCGCCGGGGCGGCTCGCGCTCCGCGCCGCCGCCCGGCGGGCGCTGCTCAGGCACCACCTGGGCACCGCTCCCGCACTGCGCCCCCGAGGTCCTGCACCTCGGGGGCGCTTCCCTTCGTCGGGGTGCGGGGCGAGGATGGGGGCATGAGCCCGGCCCCGCAGGTTCCTCTCCCGCCCCCGCCCCGGCAGGGGGCGGGGCCCCTCCTGCCGCGGTCGGCGGCACGCGTCCCGGTCCCGGGACCCGTGCACGGGATCGTGCCCCCGCACCTGCTGCGCAGGATCGCCGACGGGCCGACGGGGCCGAGCGCGGACGCGGCGCGACGGACCCTCGCCCTCGGCGCCCGCACGGCCGCGACCAGGGAGGTGCGAGCCGCTCGGACCGGACGGACGGACGCCCCGACGGGCACCCGCCCGCAGTCCTCGCCGGACGCTCCGAGCGCCCCGGCGGGAATGCTGCCGCCGCACATCACGCAGCGGCTCCCTCGCCCGGACTCCGCCGCCCGCCCGGCGGCACCGGACGGACGCGCGGCCGCGGCGGGGACGACGCCGTCGACCGCTCCGGGAGCGGCGACGTCGGCCGTGCCGGAGCCGGGGCTCGGTCCGCGCCGCAGCATCCACGACGCCGCGGGCGGCACCGCGCTGCCCGGCCGGCTCGTGCGCGCCGAGGGCGCGGACCCGACCGGTGATCCGTCGGCCGACGAGGCCTACGACGGGCTCGGCGCGACCTGGGAGCTGTACGCGCGGGCGTTCGGCCGCGACTCGCTCGACGGCGCGGGGATGGAGCTGGTGGCGAGCGTCCACTACGACCAGGACTTCGCCAACGCCTACTGGGACGGCGAGCAGATGGTCTTCGGCGACGGCGACGGGGTCTACTTCACCTCGTTCACCGGCGCGGTGGACGTGATCGGCCACGAGCTCACCCACGGCGTCGTCCAGCACACCGCGGGCTTGATCTACCTCGCCCAGCCCGGGGCGCTGCACGAGTCGATCGCGGACTGCTTCGGCGCGATGACCGCGCAGCACCAGCGGGGCCAGAGCGCCGAGGAGGCGGACTGGCTGATCGGCGCGGGCCTGTTCACCGACGCCGTGCAGGGAGTGGCGCTGCGCTCGATGAAGGCGCCCGGCACCGCCTATGACGACCCGGTGCTCGGGAAGGACCCGCAGCCGGACTCGATGGCGCGCTACGCCGACCTCCCGCACGACGCCGAGAACGACAACGGCGGGGTGCACATCAACTCCGGCATCCCCAACCGGGCGTTCTACCTGGCCGCGACCGGGATCGGCGGGCGGACCGAGGAAGGGGCGGGGCTGCTCTGGTACGACGCGCTCACCCGCGGTGGTCTGCCCCGGGACGCGGACTTCGCGTCCTTCGCCGCCGCGACGCTCGCCGCCGCCGAGGCCCGCCACGGCGCGGACTCGGCCGAGCGCGCGGCCGTCGCGGAGGCGTGGCGCACGGTCGGCGTGCTCGAGGGGGAGGGATGAGGGACGAGGGACGCGCCGCGGACCGGATCGTGCCGGTGACCGAGGTGGCGGCGGGGGACGACGCCTGCTGGCTCGGGCAGCTGTGCCCGGAGTGCGGGGCCGTTCCAGAGGGGGCGGGGGCGCAGGACGCGACGTTGCCCTGCTGGCGCTGCGGGGCGGTGCCGGTGCAGGGCGGGGGCGGCGCCGGCGGCGCTCAGACCGCGGGCGTCGCGAAGCCACCGTTGGACAGCAGCAGCTGACCGCGGATCCACCCGCCCTGCGGGGACAGCAGGAAGCGCACCAGGTCCGCGACGGTGCCCGGCGCGCCGAGCTCCCCGCCGGGCGTCTGCGCCGCGCAGGCGGCACGGACCTCGCGTCCATCCAGCCGGTGTCGATCGGGCCGGGGTTGATCACGTTGGCGCGGATGCCGCGGTCGGCGAGCTCGTGGGTGCCGGCCAGCACCAGGCGATCCAGCGCGCCCTTCGTCGCCCCGTAGGGCAGGTTGTGGGCGGTGTGGTCGCTGGTCAGCGCGATCACCGCGCCGCCCGGAGAAGCAGCTCCGTTCGGGGATGCAGCGCCGCCGGGCGGGTCGGTCGCGACGGGGACCTGCTCGGCGAAGGCGCGGAGCAGCAGCCAGCTCGCCCGCACGTTGACCGCGTAGTGCCGGTCGAAGCTCTCCACCGTCGTGTCCAGGATCGAGGAGTTCACCGACTCGCAGTGGCTCATCAGCAGGGCGCCGAGCGGGCCGAGCGCCTCGCGGGCCTCGTGGACGAGACGCTCCGGAACGGCGGGATCGGCGAGATCGCCGGGCAGCAGCACGACCCGCCGGCCCAGGCCGCGCAGCTCCTCGGCCAGCAGCTCGACGTCGGCGTCCTCGCCGAGCACGCGCCGGTCGTACTCGCCGTGGAAGGAGAGCGCGAGGTCGTAGCCGTCCTCGGCGAGGCCGCGCGCGATCGCGGCGCCGATCCCGCGACGTCGGCCGACGCCGGTGAGCAGGGCGGTGCCGGGAAGGGCAGGGGAGCGGTGGTGCATGAGCGCAGACTACGGAGGCGGGCCTCGCCATGGCCAGCGGTTTCCCTGTCCCGGTCTCGGCGCGTGCGCCTCGGGTGCCACGCCGCCGGGCGGGTCACGGCGTGAGGGCGGTGCCGCTGCGTGGAGAGTCGGTCGCGGGGCCGGCGATCAGCCCGGCTCCCCGGCGCCCGCGAGGACCTCGGCGGTGCCGGCGAGCGTGACCTGCGGTCCGAACAGGCTCATCGTGTGCAGGGCCGCCGCCCCGTTCGCCTCGTCCGAGGCGGCGCAGGCGTCGGTCACCACCGTCAGGTGCGCGCCCGCGTCGGCGGCGGCGAGCACGGTCGCGATCACGCAGCAGTCGGTCGAGACCCCGGCGATCAGCAGCGGCGCACCCGTCGCCGCCTCGCCGAGGCTCGCGCGCAGCTGCGGCCCCCACTTGCCGAAGGTCGGCTCGTCGATCGTGGGATGGGCGGTGAGCTCCGCCGCGCCGTCGACCAGGTCGTACAGCGGATCCGTGGCGGGCACGTCCGCGAAGGGCCAGGCACGGAAGTACTCGCCCCAGGAGGTGGTGCGGTCCGCCGTCGGGAGCCAGCGGCTGACCAGCGTGCGCTCGGGGCCGACGCGCGCGGCGAGCTCGCGGATCCGCTCCCAGGCCTCGCCCCAGAACGGGGAGGCCCAGTCCGATCCGGGATCGGCGAAAATCCGCTGCGGGTCGACGATCAGCAGGCGCGGAGCGTTCACGCCGTCCGCTCCTGCGCGCGGATCCGCGAGCGGCGCGCGAACCAGGTCACCGCGAAGCCGAACACCAGGGCGAACAGCACGCCGACGTTCGCGTACGCCCAGTTCCCGTCCCAGAAGGAGCCGTCGGCCGTCTCCACGAAGGTGCCCAGACCCAGCGGCTCGAGCAGGTAGCCCTGCCAGTTGTTCCACGGCGCGGCCTCCGCGAAGGAGTTCACCACCAGGCCCCAGCCGATCACGGAGGCGACGACCATGGTGCCCACCGAGATCCAGTCGACCGAGCCGTAGCGGCCTGTCGGATCGAACAGGGCCTGCTCGTCGTAGTCGGCGCGGCGGGAGAGCACGTCGGCGATGAGGATCCCGGCCCAGGCGGCGATCGGGACGCCGAGGGTGATCAGGAAGCTCTGGAAGGGGCCGATGAAGTTCTGCGCGGAGAACGCCACCCAGATCGTGCCGGCCGTGAGGATCACGCCGTCGACCGCGGCGGCGGCCGGACGGGGGATCCTGATGCCGAGGCTGATCAGGGTCAGGCCCGAGGAGTAGATGCCGAGCACCGCGCCGGAGACCAGGGTCAGCACCGCGACGATCCAGAAGGGCACCAGCGCCCACAGCGGCAGGATCGTGATCAGCGCACCGATCGGGTCGGACTCGATCGCCGTGTTCAGCGCGGGGTCGGAGCCGGCCAGGAGCAGGCCGAAGATCACCAGCACCACCGGGGCGGCCGCGCCGCCGACCGTGTTCCACAGGATGATGGACCCGTCGGACGCCGAGCGCTTCTGGTAGCGGGACCAGTCCGCGGAGATGTTGATCCAGCCCAGGCCGAAGCCGGTCATCACCATCACCAGCGCCCCGATCATCGCCTGCGGCGGGCCCGACGGGGCGCTCATCACCGCGGAGAGGTCGATGTGGGGGATCGTGAGGACCATGAAGACGATCGTCATCGCGCCGGTCGCCCAGGTCAGGATCGACTGCAGGCGCATGATCGTGTGATAGCCGAGCACGGAGGCGCCGACGATCAGAGCCGCGATCGCGAGCGCCGCGATGACGGTGGCGGCGCTGCCCGCCCCGATCCCGAGGATCTCGAAGACCGTGGCTGTGGCGAGCACCGCGGAGATCGCCAGCGAGGTCTCCCAGCCGATCGAGGTCAGCCACGAGATGATGCCCGGCACCTTCTGCCCGTGCACGCCGAACGCGGCGCGGGAGAGCACCATCGTCGGCGCGGAGCCGCGCTTGCCCGCGATCGCGACCAGCCCGCACAGCGCGAAGCTGATGACGATGCCGATGACCGCGACGATCGTCGCCTGCCAGAAGCTGATCCCGAAGCCGAGCAGGTAGGAGCCGTAGCTCATCCCGAACACGGACACGTTCGCGGCGAACCACGGCCAGAACAGGTCGCGCGGCCGGGCGGTGCGCTCCGACTCGGCGATGATCTCGATGCCCGTGGTCTCGACGAGCGGCGCGGTGCGGGCGCCCTCGGGCGCGGTGGGGGAGGTGGACATGGGCAGAGTCTCCCACGTCACAGCCCGGCAGGATGTCTCGCGCATTCCGGCGGCCGACGACGGGCGGGGATAGCCTTGCCCCGACCTCCCCTGCCCCGGCGCGCGCGATCCGCCGCTGCCCCGCCCCGGCCGGGTCCCCGTTCGACGACGACCCCGGTCGTGCCTCCTCCTCGTGCGCCCCGACCGCGGTCGCGCCCCCTCCTGGAAGGAGCCGCGTGCCCCGGACCCCGTCCCCCCTCGCGCAAGCCCGACGTCTGCTCGCCATCGCCCCCGCCCGCGTCGACCACATCCCCGCCTTCCGCATCGCGGTGGGCCTGGCGATCCCGCTGGCGGTGCTGCTGCTGACAGACCGCATCGAGTTCGCGATGTACGTGGGCTTCGGTGCGTTCACCGGCATCTACTCCCGCTACGAGCCGACCCGGGCGCGTTTCCGTCGCCAGCTGCTGGCCGGCGCCATGCTCACCGTCTGCGTGACGATCGGCGCGGCCGTCGCGCAGCTCGCGCCGAGGATGCCCGAGACGCTCTCCTCCTGGATCGTGATCCTCGTCGGCGCGCTGGTCGCCGGCGGCTCGGCGATCTTCGTGACCTCGCACGGGCTGAAGCCGGGTGGGGCGATCTTCCCCGTCTTCGCGACCGCGGCGGTCGCCTCCGCGCCGCCCGCCGCTCCGTTCTGGCTCGCGGGGCTGATCGCGGCCTCCGTGGTCGCCCTGTGCGTGCTGCTGGGGCTGCTGGGCCACTGGGCGGGGGAGCGGCATCCGGACGTGGTGCTGGGCCGCGACCACGAGGACGTCACCCGCGCCGAGCTCGGCGCCGAATTCTCCCGCTACTTCGTCGCCGCCCTGGTCGCGGGCGGGATGGGTCTCGCCTCCGGGCTGCCCTTCCCGTACTGGGCCCAGGTCGCGGCCGTCGCACCGCTGGCCTCGCCCGGCCACGGGGCGCGGATCGAGAAGGGCGTCCACCGCCTCGTCGGCACGATCCTCGGCGTGGGCGTGACCGCGTTCCTGCTGTCCTTCCCGGTCGAGCCCTGGCAGCTGGTGGTCTGGGTGGTGCTGCTGCAGTTCCTCGCCGAGATGTTCATCCTGCGCAACTACTCGATCGCGCTGCTGTTCATCACGCCGCTCGCGCTGCTGATGGTGCAGCTGGGCCACCCCCAGCCCGCCGGCCCGATGCTCGAGGCCCGCGTTCTGGAGACCGCGATCGGCGTGGTCGTCGGGCTCGCACTGGTGCTCGGCCGTTACGCACGGGAGCGGCGGAGCGCGACGGCGGGCTGACCGGGGGGCCGTGCAGGGGCCGACGGGCCGCCCGCACGGCCGACGCCGCTAGGGTGGCGCCATGGTGCGAGGACGACGCGAGAGCCTGGAGCAGGCCGCCGAGCTGCGGCGACAGCTGAAGGCCGAGCACGGCGACGACCTCGTCGACGCCCTCGCCGAGCAGTGGGCGCAGGCAGGGCCGACGCGCAGCGCACAGACCTACCGTGCGGCGATGGCACGCAATGCCGGCATCGGCGGGGGCCTGCACGACATCGACCTGCCCGAGCGGATCCTCGACCCCGAGGAGACCGTGTACGACGTCGCCGTCGGAGGGCAGAGCGATGACACCTTCCCGCTGCTGATCGTCACCGACCGCCGGGTGCTCGTGACGAAGGACCTGCCCTGGAGGCGCTGGAAGATCCAGCGCGAGGTGCCCGCCGCCCAGATCGCCGGGGCCGAGCTCGAGACCCGTCTGCTGTCGGGCCGGATCCGGGTGCGGCTCCATCAGGGCCGGGACATCTCCTTCCGGGTCAACGAGCGGACCCGCTCCGCCGAGGTCGCCGCCCTGCTGCAGCACCTCGCCGCCGCGGGAGCGCCGCCTCTCTGAGGCGACTCGCGCCTCGTGCGCAGCGCTCGAGGTCAGTAGTCTCGAGGGCATGGGGAAGGGAATCGATCGACTGCGGGACGCCGCCGCTCTGCAGGAGCAGATCCGCGCCCGGCACGGCGAGGACGCCGACGCCGAGATGGCGGAGACGGTCGCCGGCCGGCCCGGCGCGAGCCGGGCGGAGGCCACCTACCGCCGCGCGATGCGCCGCAACCAGGGCCTGCGCTTCCGGGCGTCGGACCTGACCCTGCCCGAGCAGGTCCTCTGCCCCGAGGAGACGGTGTACGAGGTCGCGGTGGGCGCCCAGCGCTCGGACACCTTCCCGCTGCTGATCGTCACCGACCAGCGGGTCCTTCACGTCATGGACCGCCTGCGCGGCTGGACCGTGCTCGAGGAGGCGCCAGCCGCATCGATCACGGGGGCCGAGCGCGAGGAGCGGCTGCTCTCCGGCCGGCTCCGCGTCCATGTGCGAGACGGCAGGGACCTGACGATGAAGGTCGCCGAGCAGCAGCGCAGCCAGGAGGTCGTCGAGCTGCTGCAGCACCTCGCCGCCGGCGGCGCCCCGCCCCTCTGAGCCCGTTCCGCCAGGCGACCGGGCGAGGACCGGCCGCCGCGGTGGACGTACCGTCGGCCCATGAGCGATCCGACCCCGTACACCCACGGCTACGGCGACGCGGTGCTCGGCAGCCACCGCGCCCGCACCGCCGTGAACTCCGCCGCGCATCTCCTGCCGCACCTGCGCCCCGGGCAGCGCCTGCTGGACGTGGGCAGCGGCGCGGGCACGATCACCGCGGACCTCGCCCGGATCGTCGGCCCGGAGAACGTCACGGCGCTCGAGGTGGCGGAGGAGTCCGCGGCGCTCACCCGTGCCGAGCTCGCCCGTCAGGGGCTCGAGCAGGTCCGGGTGCTGGTCGGCGATGCGCACGCCCTGCCGTTCGAGGACGACTCCTTCGACGTGGTCCACGCCCACCAGGTGCTCCAGCACGTCCACGACCCGGTGCAGGTCCTCGCCGAGATGCGGCGCGTCGCGCGCCCCGACGGGCTGATCGCGGTGCGGGACAGCGACTACGAGGGCTTCCGCTGGTGGCCGGAGACGCCCGCCTTCGACCGCTGGCTCGCGCTCTACCTCCGCGCCGCCCGCGCCAACGGCGGCACCCCCGACGCCGGCCGACGCCTGCTGGCCTGGGCGCACGAGGCAGGGCTGGCGGACGTCGTCCCCGGCAGCTCCACCTGGCTGCACGCCACGCCCGAGAGCCGTGCGGCCTGGGCGGACACCTGGTCGGGCCGGATCACCTCCGCGCCCTTCGCCGACCAGCTCGAGCGCGAGGGCTGGGCCGACGCCGCCGAGCGGGAGGAGATCGCCGCGGCCTTCCGCGCCTGGTCGGAGGATCCCGACGGGTGGTTCAGCCTGCTGCACGGCGAGATCCTCGCCCGGGTCTGAGAACGGTCTGCCGGTCGGTCGGCCGCGGCACGCCGAGCGGTGGACGCATCTCGGCTGTCCGAGTCCGCGCGGGCCCCGTCGACCATCGCGTGGGACGCGTCCTCGCCGTACCCTCTCGACAGGCACCCCTCGGGGCGCGTACTGTGTGGTTGAAAGTACAACGATCTGAACCGGGAGTCACCATGAGTCTCAGCACCGCCATCCTCCGCGCCGTCCCCGGCGCGTTCATCCTCAACTCCGGCATCGGCAAGCTCGGCATGGACGCGGGCACCGCGGAGCACCTGCGCGGCATGGCCGCCCAGGGTGTGCCGGTGCTCGGCAAGCTCACCCCCGAGCAGTTCGCGAAGTTCCTCAGCTACGGTGAGATCGCCGTGGGCACCTCGCTGCTGCTGCCCTTCGTCCCCTCGAAGGTCGCGGGCCTCGCACTCGCCGGCTTCTCCGGCTCGCTGGTCTCGATGTACCTGCGCACCCCCGGCATGACCGAGGAGGACGGCGTGCGCCCCACCCAGGAGGGCACCGCCGTCGCGAAGGACACCTGGCTGCTCGCGATCGCCGCGGCGCTGATCGTCGCCGGCGGCGAGTCCGTGAAGAAGCCCAAGGCCGACAAGGCCTGAGCCCCGGCCGCGCCGGCCGAGAAGCCCCGGGGCGGACCCGCTCAGAGGACCGTGAGCCCCTCGACCATCGCCTCGAGATCCGCGACCTGCTGGTCGTGGCCGAGCGCCGCACCGCCGTCGAAGACCGCCGGGCCGTCCGGGGTGTCCACCACGATCACCACGCGACGCCAGGCATCGGTCGAGTGGAGCAGTGCCAGATCGGAGATCGCGACGTCGGCCGAGACCACCCAGGCGTCGTGCCCGTCGACCGTGGTCGCCTCGGAGCGGAAGTCGCGCAGCATGGCCGGGTCGCCGTAGAGCTCCTCGCCCTGCTCGGGCTCGAGCGCGCACAGGAAGATCGCGCGCGCGGCCTCCTCGGCGCCGGGATAGCCGCCCTCCTCCTCGGGGAACTCGACCTTCCCGACGCCGGCGAGCGTGTACCAGCCCGCCTCCACGGGCTGGTCGGCGTGGTGCTGGTCGGTGACGTAGGCGCTCTGGCTGCCCCAGCCGGTGCCGACCTCCCAGCCCTCGGGCTGCGGGAACGCGAGGCCGCCGCCGCGCACCTCGCCCTCGACCTGCTCGGTCACGGCCCCGTCCCCGTGCATGGTGCAGGCGGTGCCCGACGCCTCCGCCTCGGTCGCGGGCTCCTCGTCGGTCGGCGCCGTGGCGCCGCCCGGGCCCCCGCCGTCGGAGGCGCCCCCGCCATCGGACGGATCCGGCGAGTCCGAGGGGTCGGTCCCGCCGGAGGGCTCCGCCGCGCTCGTGGTCGGCCCGTCGCCCGGCTCGTCCCCGCCGCCGCTCAGCACGGTCTGCGAGAGCACCAGCGCGATCACGGCGATGATGACCACCAGGCATCCGCCGCCGCCGAGCAGCAGCGCGAGCAGCGGGCCGCGGCCGCCACCCGATCCGCCGGGCGACCCGGAGCCGACGGGAACGCCAGGGCCGACGGCACCGGACCCGCCCGGCTCGGCGGGGCTGTCCGAGGGACCGCCGGAGAAGTCCGGCAGGGAGGCGCCGCGGTCGCCCCCGGTGCCTGGGCCGCCGGCGCCCGGGCCGCTAGCGCCCTGTGCGCTGAGGTCGTGCCCTCCGACGTCGTACCCGTCTGCGCCCTGCCCGCCGCCGGGCGCGGAGAAGTCCGGCAGCTGCGGTCCCTGACCGCCCCTGTGGTCGTTCATGGATCGTCCCCTCGTCCCCGGCCGCCGCCCCCCGACGACCGGGACCACCCTAGCGGGCCGCCGCTCCGTCCCCGCGCCCCCTGCCGGCCCCGTGCTCACTGCCATCCCCTGCTCCCCGCCGGGCCGTTGCATCCGCAGGCGCTCAGCCCGCAGCCGACCGCGCATACCGGCCCCGACGCACGCGCAGCGCCAGTGGATGCAGCGCAGCCGCGATGCCGGCGACCCGCCGCCCGACGCCGCCAACCCGCACCTGTCGTCCACCCGCCTGCCGACGACGCCGGCCCGCCCCTGTCATCCATCCGCCGGCCTTCGCCGGCTTCCATCGGCACCGGGCCGAAAGTCCCCGCAGGTCAGCGCATGTAGCGACGATCACGCGTCCACCTGATGAATAAAGCAAGCAAGGAGTGGCATAAACCGCGCAGGTGAGGCTACCCTCAGTCACGGTGCGGCCCGGATCCCCGCCGCGCCTCCGGACCCCGTCGAGAGAAAGACTTCCCATGACCTCCTTCACCCGCCGCAGCCTCGGCGCCTTCTCCGCCGCCGGCGTCCTCGGCCTGGCCCTCACCGCCTGCGGCGGCTCCGGGGAGGATGACGCGACGGGCGCCGGCGCCTCCGACGCGGGCGGCGCCGAGGCGGGCACCGTCGAGGTCGAGGACAACAACGGCACTCAGACCGTGCAGGTCCCGCCGGCCTCCGTGGTCGCGACGGACAACCGCACCTTCGAGACCCTCGAGGACTGGGGCGTCACCCTCACCGCCGCGGCCCGCGCGCTCATGCCCACCACCATCGGGTACAAGGACGACGAGTCGATCGTGGACCTCGGCAACCACCGCGAGCCCGACCTCGAGGCCGTCGTCGCCGCCGAGCCGACCCTGATCATCAACGGCCAGCGCTTCGCCCAGTACCACGACGACTTCGTGAAGTACGCGCCCGGGGCCACGATCCTCGAGCTCGACCCGCGCGAGGACCAGCCCTTCGCCGACGAGCTCAAGCGCCAGGTCTCCGTGCTCGGCGAGATCTTCGAGAAGCAGACCGAGGCCGAGGCCCTCGGCACCGACCTCGACGCCGCGATGGAGCGCGTGAAGAGCGCCTACGACGGCTCCTCCACCGTCATGGCCGTGAACACCTCCGGCGGCGAGATCGGCTACATCGCTCCCGGACAGGGGCGAACGCTGGGCTGGACCTTCGAGGCGCTCGGCCTGGTGCCCGCGCTCGAGGTCGAGGGCGCCAGCGACGACCACGAGGGCGACGACATCTCCGTCGAGGCGATCGCCGACTCCAACCCCGACTGGATCCTGGTGATGGACCGCGACGCGGCCGTCTCCGCCGACGACCCCGAGTACACGCCCGCGAACGAGCTGCTGGACTCCTCCGAGGCGCTCGCCGGCGTGACCGCCGTGGCCGAGGGCAATGTCGTCTACATGCCCGCGGACACCTACACCAACGAGTCGATCCAGACCTACACGGAGTTCTTCACCACCTTCGCCGATGCGCTCGAGGGCAAGGCCTGAGCCACGTCCGTCACCGCTGACCGCCGCACGGCGGGCAGGGCCTGCGCGCCCCGCCCGCCGTGCGTCGCGTCGTCGGAGCGCCCGTCGGCCCCGTGCGGCGCGCCCGCTCCGGCGGCCGCGCGCCGACGCGACCACCGCCCCTTCCAGGAGTCCTGAATGACCGCCCACCAGCTCACCTCCGAGGCGCCCCCGCCCCGCACCCGCGGGCGCGAGCGCCTCGTCGACGGCAAGCTCCTGATCGGCATCGGCGCGGTCGCGCTGCTGCTGGTCGTCTCCCTGCTCACCGGCGTCTACGACGTGCTCGGCGCCGAGAACGGCGGCGAGATGTTCGCCATCACCCGCATCCCCCGCACCATCGCGCTGGTCCTCGCCGGCGCCGCGATGTCGATGTCGGGCCTGATCATGCAGCTGATGACGCAGAACCGCTTCGTCGAGCCGTCCACCACCGGCACCACCGAGTGGGCGGGGCTCGGCCTGATCCTGGTGATGGTGCTGGTCCCGACCGCGGGGCTGCTGACGAAGATGGGCGTGGCGATCGTCTTCTCCTTCGTCGGCACGATGGTGTTCTTCCTGTTCCTGCGCCGGGTCACGCTGCGCAGCTCCCTGATCGTGCCGATCATCGGGATCATGCTCGGGGCCGTCGTCGGCTCCGTCTCCACCTTCGTCGCCCTCCAGTTCGACGCGCTGCAGAACCTCGGGGTCTGGTTCGCCGGCTCCTTCACCTCCGTGCTGCGCGGCAGCTACGAGGTGCTGTGGATCGTGCTCGCCGTGGGCGTGGCCGTGTTCGTCGTCGCCGACCGCCTGACCGTCGCGGGCCTCGGCGAGGACATCGCCACCAACGTCGGCGTGAACTACCGCCGCGTGGTGCTGCTGGGCACGGGCCTGGTCGCGATCGCGACCGGCGTGGTCACCGTCGTGGTCGGGAACCTGCCCTTCCTGGGCCTGATCGTCCCGAACGTGGTCTCGATGATCCGCGGCGACGACCTGCGCTCGAACCTGCCCTGGGTGTGCCTGCTCGGCATCGCGATCGTCACGATCTGCGACCTGATCGGCCGCACCATCATCATGCCCTTCGAGGTGCCGGTCTCCCTGATCCTCGGGATCGTGGGCGCGGCCGTGTTCATCGCCCTCCTGCTGAGGCAGCGCCGACATGGCTGAGCGCACGACGACCCACGACGGGCGCCGCCTCGAGGCGGTCGCCGACGAGGCCGCCCCGGTCGAGCTCTCCACCGCCCCGGCCGACGCCGCAGGTGAGCTCGGCGTGCTCTCGGCCCCGCGGCGCGTGCGCGCCCGCTCCGGCGCCTTCCCCGACGCCGTCTCCCAGCGCCGCTACTGGATCGTGCTGGCCGTCCTCGTGGTCCTGGCCGCGGGCGCGGCGCTCGGGCTGCTCGCGATCGGGAACCCCATGCCGGTGGGCTCTCGCGGCTTCTGGCTGATCGCCGAGATGCGCGTGACCTCCCTGGTGGTGATGGCGGTCGTGGCGATCTGCCAGGCGGTCGCCACGATCACCTTCCAGACCGTCACCAACAACCGCATCATCACCCCCTCGATCATGGGCTTCGAGTCGCTGTACACCGTGATCCAGACGGCCGCGGTGTACACGCTCGGCGTGGCCGGCGTCGTCGCCCTGCAGGGCCCGGGCCAGTTCCTCGCGCAGGTCGCGGCGATGGTGGGACTCTCGGTGCTGCTGTACGGCTGGCTGCTGCGCGGCCGCTACGCGAACATCCAGGTCATGCTCCTGGTGGGCATCATCATGGGCGGCGGGCTCGGCGCGGTCTCGACCTTCATGCAGCGCCTCCTCTCGCCCAGCGAGTTCGACGTGCTCAGCGCCCGGCTGTTCGGCTCGGTGACCAATGCGAGCGCCGAGTACCTGCCCTTCGCGATCCCGCTGGTGGTCGTGGCGACGACGCTGATCTGGCTCAACGCCCGCACCCTCAACGTCATCGCGATGGGCCGGGACGTGTGCATCAACGTGGGTGTGGATCACGGCCGCCACACGATCTACTCCCTCGTCCTGGTCTCGGTGCTGATGGCCGTCTCGACCGCGCTCGTCGGTCCCATGACCTTCTTCGGCTTCCTCGTCGCGACGCTGACCTACCAGCTCGCCGGGACCCACGACCACCGCCGCCTGCTGCCCCTCGGGGCGCTGACCGGCTTCGTGGTCCTCGCCGGCGCCTACTTCGTCATGAACCACGTGTTCTATGCGCAGGGCGTCGTCTCCATCATCATCGAGCTCGTCGGCGGGACCGTGTTCCTCGTCGTCATCATGCGGAAGGGGCGCCTGTGATCACCATCGACAAGGTGCGGAAGGAGTACCGGTCCGCGACCGGAACGGTGCAGATCGGGCCGGTCACCACCGGCATCCCCTCCGGCGGGGTGACGGCGCTGGTGGGCCCGAACGGCGCCGGCAAGTCGACGCTGCTGACCATGGTGGGTCGACTGCTCGGCATCGACGAGGGCGCGATCGAGGTGGCGGGCTACGACATCGCCTGCACCGCCTCGAAGGACCTCGCCAAGATCCTCTCGGTGCTGCGCCAGGAGAACCACTTCATCACCCGGCTCACGGTGCGCCAGCTGGTCGGATTCGGCCGATTCCCCTACTCCAAGGGGCGCCTGACCCGGCTCGACGAGCAGAAGATCTCCGAGGCGATCGACTTCCTGAACCTCGACGACCTCGAGGACCGCTATCTCGACCAGCTCTCCGGCGGGCAGCGCCAGCGGGCGTACGTGGCGATGGTGCTGGCCCAGGACACCGAGTACGTGCTGCTGGACGAGCCGCTGAACAACCTCGACATGCGACACAGCGTCCAGATGATGGGGCGCCTGCGCGATGCCGCCCGCGAGCTGGGCCGCACGGTCGTGGTGGTGCTGCACGACATCAACTTCGCCGCCCACTACGCCGACCACATCATCGCGATGAAGGAGGGCGCGGTCGTCGAGGCCGGGCCCGTCGCGCGGATCATGGACGGCGAGGTGCTCTCCCGCGTCTTCGACACCCCGGTGCAGGTGGTCGAGGGGCCGACGGGCCCGCTCGCCGTCTACTACTGAGCCCGGCGGCGGCGGACCGGCCGGGTCCGGGCCCCGCGAGACACCGCACAGCGGGACCGGGCGCACCGCCCTCGCGCCCAGCACCGAGTGGCAGATATCGACCGCTATCCCTGAGTCATACCGGTCGATACCTGCCACTCGATGTGTGTGGGGAGGCGGCTGCGCCGCCTGCCCATGAGAACCGGCGCCGAGTGATGCATCCGGGCCGCCATGACGGCTTCACAGCGGTCCAGATGCAGCACTCGGTCGGCGGCGGGGCGCCCGGCCGCCGGAGCACCTCGGCGGCGGGGCACCCGGGCAGTAGGCCACGCGGGCAGCGGGGCGCTCGGGCGGCGGGTCGCCTGCCCTCAGCGGGTCACTTGGTGGCGGGGTCCGTCCCGCCGCGGCCGTCCTCGCGGTCCAGCGCGTCGATCGCGGCGACCTCGTCGGCCGTGAGCTCCAGCTCCGCCGCGGCGAGGTTCTCCACGATCCGCGAGGGCGTGACGGACTTCGGGATCGTCACGATGCCGTGCGCGAGATGCCAGGCGAGGACCACCTGGGCGGGGGTGGCGCCGTGGGCCTCGGCGATCGCGGTGACGGCCGGGTTCTCGAGCAGGTCGGACTTGCCCTGGCCCAGCGGCCCCCACGCCTCGGTGAGGATGCCGTGCTCGGCGTGGATCGCGCGCAGCTCCCGCTGCTGGAAGTAGGGGTGCAGCTCGATCTGGTGGATCGCGGGGACCACGCCGGTGGCCTCGATGACCTCGGCGAGCTGCTGCGCCGGGAAGTTCGAGACGCCGATGGCGCGGACCAGGCCGCGCTCCTGCAGGGCGATCAGCGCCTTCCACGCCTCGACGTACTGCCCCTGCGAGGGCACCGCCCAGTGGATGAGGTAGAGGTCCACGTAGTCCAGGCCGAGCCGTTCGAGGGAGGCCTCGCAGGCGGCGATGGCGTCGTCGAAGGCGTGGGCGTCGTCCCACAGCTTCGTGGTCACGAACAGCTCCTCGCGCGGGATCCCGGACTCGGCGATCGCCCGGCCCACGCCCTCCTCGTTGCCGTAGATCTTCGCAGTGTCGATGTGGCGGTAGCCGGCCGAGAGGGCCTGGGCGGTGACGTCGGCCGCGATGTCGGGGTCGACCTTGAACACGCCGTAGCCGAGCTGGGGGATCGGGGCGGCACCGCGGATCTCGAGCGTCGGGACGGCGGGGTGCTCTGCGTTCTGCGTGGTGGACATGGAGTTCTTCTCCTCGGGACGGACTCGCTCCAGCCTACGGCGGGCGGCCGACGGAGGCGGACCGGCCCACGGCCCTCCCAGCCCGTCCCTCTACGATGGCGGCATGACGTCGCCGAGCACGGGACGCCGGAGGTGACCCCGGCGCGGTCCGCCCGACTGGTGCCGCTGGGCCGTCCGGTGCCCGCGGAGCCGCCGGGCTACGACCACTCCCGCGGGCACACCCCGCGCGGCCGACGGTTCGAGCTCTACGCGCTGCTGGACAACCTCTTCATCGCCGCGGGCGTGGTCGTCGCAATCTGGCTCGCGCTGCTGTACCTCGTCGAGGGCTTCTCGCTGACGCCGGTGCGGCTGCTGTACCTGCTGGGCTTCTGGATCCTGCTCACCTACATCACGCTGCCGCGACTGCACCAGCTGATGACCTGGATCTACCTGCCGGACTACTTCTTCGGCCGCACCCGCACCACCGAGGGCGTGCTCTCGGACCCGATCAACATCGCCCTGGACGGCCCCGAGCGGGATCTGCATGTGGCGATGCGGCGGGCCGGCTGGGTGCTCGCGGAGGAGCGGACCCTCTCCTCGGCCTGGTCGATGGTGCGCTCGACGCTGCTGCGACGCTCCTACCCGTCGGCCCCCGTCTCGGACCTGTACCTGATGGGGCGCCGCCACGACTTCACCTATCAGCAGGAGGTGGGCGGCACCACCACCAAGCGCCATCACGTGCGCTTCTGGCGGATGCCGCCCGACTTCGTGCTGCCGGGCGGGTACCGCTCGGACTGGCTCGCGGCGGGCACCTACGACCGCGCCGTCGGCTTCTCCTTCTTCACCCTGCAGATCACCCACCGCATTGACGAGAACATCGACGTGGAGCGGGACTACCTCGTGGACACGGTCCGCTTCGCGGATCCGGAGGTGGAGGTCGAGGTCATCGAGGAGTTCTCCACCTCGTACCACGACCGCAACGGGCAGGGCGACCGGTTCCGCACCGACGGCGACCTGCCGGTGATCGACGTGACCGGCGCGGCCTCCCGCTCCGACGGGGCGAGCGCGATCATGCTGCCGCGACACCGCCCCACCGGCAGCTCGGTGATGAAGTCCCGCGCCCGCGCGGCGACGCAGACGGCTCTGAGCGCGACGCGCTTCGGCGGGCGCCGCACCGAGGTGGCCGACGAGCTGACCGCGCAGTGGCACGGCACGGTCGGGGACTTCCACGAGGTGCTCGCCCGCGCCGCGGACCACCACCTCCCGCCGCCCTCGGTGATCTTCACCGGCTTCCTCGCGCTGCTGCAGGCGGCGATCGTGGCGATCCAGTGGTTCACGCTCGGCTCCGGTGTCGACCTCACCGAGCACTTCCCCGACGCGTCGCTGATCCTGCCCGAGCAGGGCACGATCTGGGGCGCCACCGCGTTCGCGGCCGCGCTGCTGCTGCTCCAGATCGGGGTGCTGCGCCGCAGCCGCTGGGCCCGCATCGCGCTGATGGCGCTCTTCACGGCCGACGCCTTCGCCCGTCTGGCCGTGGCGACCACGATGACCGGGGACGTCTCCCACTCGCTGCTGGTGGGCGCCGGCGCCTCCGCGCTCGGCGTGATGGCGATCAGCTCCGATGCCTCCCGCCAGTGGGTCCAGACCCTGCGCCTGGACCCCCGCGAGCGTCGGGCCGACGAGGACTCGGAGGAGGAGCGCGAGGCCGCGCCCGCGCTGTGAGAGCGGTCACCGGAGAGTAGAGTGCGTGCACCGCCGTCCGGTGATCCCCGCACCGGCGTGCACCGACCTCGTGCCCGCCCTGCTGCCGTCGGCGGTCCCTATCCCTGTCTTCCCCGGGAGGAACCCCCATGAGCGAGTCCCACGAGACCGCCCCGGCGAACGCCGGCGACCCCGGCACCGATCACGGCTCCGATCAGCCCGAGCTCAAGAAGGCGATCACGCCCAAGCTCCTGCTGCTGTTCATCGTCGGCGACATCCTCGGCACCGGCGTCTACTCGCTGACCGGCAAGGTCGCCGGCGAGGTCGGCGGCGCCGGCTGGCTGCCGATCCTGATCGCCTTCGCCGTCGCGATGGTCTCGGCCCTGTCCTACGTCGAGATGGTCACGAAGTACCCGCAGGCCGCGGGCGCCGCCCTCTACGTCCACAAGGCCTTCGGCATCCACTTCCTGACCTTCATGGTCACCTTCGCGGTCCTCTCCTCCGGCATCACCTCGGCCTCCACCAGCGCGATCTTCCTCTCGGAGAACGTGCTGAAGGCCTTCGCGCTCGAGGAGCCGCTCGGCGACTCCGCCGGAGCCGTCGCCACCACCATCGCGCTGGTGTTCCTGGCCCTGGTGGCCCTGATCAACCTGCGCGGAGTCTCCGAGTCGGTCAAGGCGAACGTGGTCCTGACCTGCATCGAGCTGACCGGCCTGGCGCTGGTGATCGTCGTCGGCTTCTTCGCCGTCGGCCAGGGCAAGGCGGACCTCTCGCGCGTGGTCCTCTTCGAGACCCAGGACGACAAGAGCATCTTCATGGCCGTGATCGGCGCGACCGCGCTCGCGTTCTTCTCGATGGTCGGCTTCGAGGACTCGGTGAACATGGCCGAGGAGACCGTGGACCCGGTCAAGAACTTCCCCCGCGCCCTCATCGCGGGTCTGTCGGTCACGGGCGTGATCTACGTGCTGATCTCGATCCTCGCCGTCGCGGTGGTCCCGATCGGCCAGCTCACCGAGTCGACCACCCCGCTGCTCGAGGTGGTCAAGGAGGGCGCCCCGACGATCCCGATCGACACGATCTTCGCGTTCATCTCGATCTTCGCGGTCGCGAACACGGTGCTGATCAACATGATGATGGCCTCTCGTCTGCTCTACGGCATGGCGAAGCAGGGAGTGCTGCCGGGCTTCCTGCGCGGCGTGCTGCAGAAGCAGCGCACCCCGTGGGCCGGCATCGTCTTCTCCACCGTGCTGGCCTTCGCGCTGGTGCTCTCGGTGCGCTACGTGCTCGCCGACGAGACCATCTCGGCGCTCGGCGGCACCACCGCCCTGCTGCTGCTGACGGTCTTCGGCCTGGTGAACATCTCGGTGCTGGTGCTGCGCAAGGACAAGGTGGACGTGCGCCACTTCCGCACCCCGACGGTGCTGCCGATCATCGGTGCGATCACGTCCTTCGCCCTGGTCTCGCCGATCGCGCAGCCGCGGGAGAACTACGTGATCGGCGGCGGCCTGCTCGTGGTCGGGCTCGTGCTGTACGTGATCACCTGGTTCTACAACAGCGCTGTGCGGGCACGCCGCACCCGTTTCCGCCACCCCGACGACCTCGGCAAGGACTGACCCCGCCGTCGGCCTGCCGTCCCGCCCCGTTCCCTGAGACCCGCACCCCGAGGGAGAACCCATGTCGAAGATCCTGCTGGCCTACGTCCCCAGCGCCACCAGCGAGGCCGCGTTCGCCTTCGCGGTCGAGGAGGCCGAGCTCCGCGGCGCCTCGCTGCTCGTGCTCGCCTCCGAGCGCGCTCCCGACCCGCGCAAGGCGCGCGGCGTCACGGACCATCGCCCTCTCCAGGAGCGTCTGGAGGAGACCGGCCTCGCCTTCGAGCTGCGCACGGTCCCCAAGCGCGACGATCCGGCCGACGACATCCTCGACGCCGTCGAGCACGACGACGTCGATCTCGTGATCCTCGGCATCCGCAAGCGCACCCCGATCGGGAAGATCCTGCTGGGCTCAACCTCGCAGAGGGTCGCGATCGAGGCGCCCGTGCCGGTGGTGATGGTCAAGCCCGAGGGCTTCGTCGCGCCGACGAGGTTCTGAGGAGACCCTGAGCGGGGCCCGTCGGCCCTGCTCCTCGCCGGGAGACGGCGGCGGTGCCCTGCGCGGCGGCGCCGTCGGGCATCCGGGGCAGCTACGCCGCGTCCTTCCGATTCCTCCGGGCTCGGGGGCCTCCCTTCGCCCGCTGTTCATCTGCCCGTTCCCCGCATGCCGGGAGCGACTCACCTTCGTGACGCACCGTCATCTGGTCCTGCGCATCGTGATGCGCGGAGAGACGAGTACACCAGCGAAGGATGTCAGCCATGGCTCTGATCGACCTGCCCCTGCTCATGAAGGACGCGGTGCGCGGCAAGCGCTCCGCCGTGACCTGCCAGCTCAAGTGCGCCAGCCAGTGCGCCTTCGGAGACTGCAACCACTCGGACAACCCCACCTTCCGCGACATCGCCTCCAGCGCGCTGTCCCGTCGCGCCGTGATCGGCGGCTCCACCGCTGCGCTCGCGATCGGCCTCGCCGGCACCCAGGGCGCCCTCGCCGATCCCGGCAGCGGGAAGGGCAAGGGGCAGGGCAACGGCAACGGACGCGGTGGTCACCGCCCCCCGAACGGCACCAAGCTCACCTTCACGCCGATCGAGCCGGTCGACGCGGCCGTCGACGAGTTCACCGTGCCCCGGGGCTTCGCCTGGTACCCGATCATCCGCTGGGGCGACCCGCTGTTCGACGACGCGCCCGAGTTCGACTGGAACGCCCAGAGCGCCGAGGCGCAGAAGCGCCAGTTCGGCTACAACAACGACTACACCGAGATCCAGGAGATCCCGGGCAGCGCCGGCAAGCGCGCGGTGATGTTCGTGAACCACGAGTACACCAACGAGAACATCATGCTGCCGGCCGACACCGGCGCCGAGGAGGCGATCGAGATCGGCCGCGCCGCCCACGGCCTCACCGTCGTGGAGCTCGAGCGCAAGAACAAGAACTTCCCCTACCGGTACGTGCAGGGCGCGGAGCTGAACCGTCGCATCCTGCTGGACGACGAGTTCGCGCTGACCGGCCCCGCCGCCGGCTCCGACCTGGTCAGGACCGTGGAGGACCCCGAGGGACGCACGGTCCTGGGCACCCTCGGCAACTGCGCCGGCGGCCTCACCCCGTGGGGCACCCTCGTCTCCGGGGAGGAGAACTTCCACGGCTACTTCCGCTCCGCCGGCACCTCCGAGGCGGAGAAGCGCTACGGCCTGCGCGACGCGGCCACCGCCCGCGGCTGGGAGAACGCGCACGACCGCTACGACGCGCGCAACGAGGGCTACGAGAACGAGGTCAACCGCTTCGGCTACATCGTCGAGGTCGACCCCTTCGACCCGACCTCCACCCCGCGAAAGCACACCTCGCTGGGCCGCTTCAAGCACGAGGGCGCGAACATCATCATCGCCGAGGACGGCCGCGCGGTCGCCTACTCCGGCGACGACGAGCGCTTCGACTACCTGTACAAGTTCGTCTCCCGCGACCGCTACGTCGAGGGCGACCGCGAGCACAACCTGACCCTGCTGGAGAACGGCGACCTCTACGTCGCGAAGTTCACCGGCAACTCGCCCGCCGCCGAGATCGACGGCTCCGGCGACCTCCCCTCCGACGGTGCCTTCGACGGCACCGGTGAATGGCTGCCGCTCGTGGTCGACGGCGAGTCCCAGGTCCCCGGCTTCACCGTCGAGGAGGCCCTCGTGCACACCCGCCTCGCGGCGGACGCCGTCGGCCCCACCAAGATGGACCGCTGCGAGGACGTCGAGCCCTCGCTGCACAGCCGCCGCGTGTACGTGGCCTGCACCAACAACTCCGATCGCGGCACCGCCGGCAAGGCCGCGGTCGACGAGGCCAACCCCCGCACCCAGAACCGCGACGGCCACGTCGTCGAGATCGACGAGCAGGGCGACCAGACCTCCACCGCCTTCGCATGGAACCTGCTGCTGGTGGCCGGCGACCCCGCACAGGGCGATCAGACCTACTTCTCCGGCTTCCCGGTCGAGAAGGTCTCCCCGATCTCCTGCCCGGACAACCTCGCCTTCGACTCGGTGGGCAACCTCTGGATCTCCACCGACGGCGCCCCCTCCGGCATCGGCTACAACGACGGCCTGTTCCGCGTCACCCTGGAGGGCGAGGACCGCGGCCGCGTCGAGCAGTTCCTCTCCGTCCCGATCGACGGCGAGACCTGCGGCCCGATCATCCGCGACGAGGACCGCTCGGCGTTCGTCTCCGTCCAGCACCCGGGCGAGGACGGCGAGTTCGGCGCGCAGCGCTCGTACTTCCCGGACTACGACGGCCAGGGCCCGAAGCCCACGGTCGTGCAGGTGCTGCCCCAGCGCGGCTGACCCCGTGCTGATCTGGCCCTGATCTCGCACTGATCTGCCGCTGATCCGGTGCTCCGCCGGGGAGGGGTCGGCGTCGCTGCGACGTCGGCCCCGCACCACGCCTGAACGGCCCCGCGCGCCCCGCGAGAACCCTCGCGTCGTGCGGGGCCCTCGTGGTGCCCGCGTGCGCTCGGGAACGGCGGCCGGCGGGGCCGCACCGGATCCGACGGCCCGCGCCCTGCCCGACAGCCCCGCGCCCGGCCCGTCGGCCGCCCTGCCCCGCGGCCTCGCTGTGAGCCTGCTCACCGGATTCCGTCCTCGCCCGCGGCGCGCGGCCGGGGCGGAGACGAGTTTCTCTCGCACGCGCGCGCGAGGAGCCCGCCCGGCCGGAGAGGTGGCGGCGCGTTGGAGCCCTCAGTCCGCTTCGCTAGACTCCCCGCCATGACCCGCCGTGACGCCGCCGCCCACGCACGTCCGGGGTGCTGACGGTGTCAGTGCTGTGGACCCTGCTGCTCCTCGCCGCGACCGTCGCCGTCACCCCGGTGCTGGACCGGCTGATGGGCCGCGCGGCCTGCTGGGTTCTCGCCGCCCTCTACCTGGCCGCCGCCGCGGCGCTGCTGCCCGCCGCCGCCGCCGTGATGGCGGGCGGGGCCGGTGACCCGGCCACCACCTTCGCCGTCCCGTGGGCGCCGCAGTGGGGCGTGGAGCTCGCGCTGCGGGCCGACGGGATCGGCATCGTCTTCTCGATGATCGCGCTGGTGATCGGCGCGGTGGTGCTCGCCTACTCGGCGCGATACCTCCCAGTGGGCCGCAATCTCAGCTTCTCCCTGGTGATGGCGCTGTTCACCCTGTCGATGGTGACCCTGGTGCTCGCCGACGACCTGGTGCTGCTGTTCATCGCCTGGGAGCTCACCTCGATCGCGTCGTTCCTGCTGATCGCCCGCTCCGGCGCGGCTGGGCAGGCCGCCTCGATGCGCACCCTGCTGATCACCTTCCTGGGTGGCCTGGCCCTGCTCAGCGCCGTCACGCTGATGGTGCTGCGCCTGGGCACCACCTCCCTCAGCGAGGTCCTGGCCGACGGGATCTGGCAGCAGGACCCGGCGTTCACCACGCTGGTCGCCCTCCTGGTCGCGCTCGCGGCGTGCACGAAGTCCGCCCAGTTCCCGTTCCACGTGTGGCTGCCGGATGCGATGGCCGCGATCACGCCGGTCTCCGCCTACCTGCACGCCGCCGCCGTGGTGAAGGCCGGCATCTTCCTGCTGCTGCGCTTCAGCCCCGCCTTCCACGACGTCCCCGCCTGGAACGTGCTGCTGATCGTGGCGGGGATCGTCACCGCCTTCGTGGGTGGGTTCCTGGCCCTGCAGCAGGGCGATCTGAAGAAGCTGATGGCCTATTCGACGGTGAGCCAGCTGGGCCTGATCGTCGCCCTCATCGGCGTGGGCACCGAGTACGCGATCCTCGCCGCCGTGCTGCACACCATCGCGCACGCCCTGTTCAAGTCCGGGCTGTTCATGATGGTGGGCGTGGTGGACCACGCCGTGCACACCCGCGAGCTGCGGCGCATGCCGGCGCTGTGGCGCACGATGCCCGGCTCCTTCGCGGTGACCGTGCTGGGCTGCATGTCGATGGCGGGCCTGCCGCCGATGCTCGGCTTCGTCTCCAAGGAGTCGCTGCTCACCGGCGCGCTCGAGACCGGCGGCCCTGCCTGGGCTCCCTGGGCGGTGGCGCTCGGCATCGCCGGCGCCAGCGTGCTGACTTTCGCCTACTGCGCGAAGATCGTGCTGGGCGCCTTCGTGGACGGTCGTGACGAGGAGCTCCTGGCCCGCGTGGACGGGGAGCGGGCGCCGTCGGCCCCCGGCGCGCATGACGCCACCGGCGCGCTGGTGCGCGCCGAGGACGCCCACGCCCCCGGCCTGCTGTTCCTGGGCCCGGCCGCGCTGCCGATCCTGGTGGGCCTGCCGCTCGCGCTGGTGGTGGGGGTGCTGGACACCCCCGTCGGCCGCGCGATGGACGCCGCCCTGGGCGGCGAGTTCCACCCCCACCTGGCCTTCTGGCACGGGATCACCCCGGAGCTGGGCCTCACCGCCGCCATCATCGCGCTGGGCACCCTGATCGCGCTGGCGCGGGAGCGGGTGCTGCCCGCCCTGGAGGCGCGGCCCTTCCCCGTGGACGGCGCCCGCGTGCTCACGGCGGTGGACCGCCTTGCCGAGCGCGTCGCGGCGGTGCTGGTGCGCCCCATCGCCTCCGACGACCCGATGCGCCACCTGGGCGCGATCCTGCTGGCCTTCGCCGCGGTGGTGCTGGGCTCCCTCGCTGTGCTGTGGGGGGACCTCGCGCCGCTGCAGCAGGGCATGAACCGCGGCATCGACGTGATCCTGCTGGTGCTGGTCACCGTCGCCGTGATCGTGGTGTGCACGCGGCGGGACCGGCTGGGTGCGGCGGTGGCGCTCTCCGCCGTCGGCATCCTCGCCACCGCGCAGATCCTGGCGCTGGGCGCCCCGGACGTCGCCCTCACCCAGCTGCTGGTGGAGTCGCTGACGATCATCGTGATCATGCTGGTGCTGCAGCGGATGCCGCAGCGCTTCGAGGCCCCGGAGCGGGACGGCGCCCCGCGCCGCTCCCGACGGGCGGGCGCGCTGCTGGTCGCGGTCCCGGTGGGTCTGGCCGCCGGCGCCGGCGTGTTCCTGTTCATGGGCCGGCGCGGCCGCAGCGAAGTCGCCGAGTACTACATCGACCACGCCGAGGAGATCACCGGCGGCCACAACATCGTCAATGTGATCCTGGTGGAGTTCCGTGCGCTGGACACGCTCGGCGAGCTCTCCGTGCTGGGCATGGCGGGCGTGGCGATCGTGGCCGTGCTCTCCAGCGTGCGTCACATGTTCATCGACCCCGCCCGCGCCGACGAGCAGGTCGAGGCCCCGCACCTGCGCGAGGAGGGCACCTCCGCGCACCGGGCCATCTCCTCCGCCTGGGGCAACGCCGCCGCGCTGCAGCTGATGGTGCGCGTGGTGGGCCCGGTCCTCGCGCTGCTGTCGCTGATGCTGTTCCTGCGCGGCCACAACGCCCCCGGGGGCGGCTTCATCGCCGCCCTGGTGGGCTCCGCGATCGTGGCGCTGCTGTACCTGTCCACCTCCCGGGACCGACAGATCGGCCCGCCGCGCCTGCCGCTGCTGCTGATCGGCGGGGGCGTGCTGGTGGCGCTCGGCTCCGGCGTGCTGGGCTTCCTCCACGACGGCTTCCTCGAGCCGCTGCACGGCTACCTGCTGGGCCAGCACGTCTCCACCTCGATGATCTTCGACCTGGGCGTGTACCTGGCGGTGCTGGGCCTGGTGATGGTGGCCGTGAACCTGCTGGGGGCCGGCGCCACCACGGGCGAGAAGTCCGGCGAGGGCACCCGTGAGCGCACCGACGAGGCGGTGGAGGGCGAGCTGCCCGGCCCGCTGGACACCACCCGCGGCGAGCCCGCGCGGCGCCGCCCGGTGGGCGTCGGCACCGCGCACCTGACCGCCGGAACGAAGCCGAGGGAGGCCGGACGCCGATGATCCTCGCCCTGACCGTGGCCGTGCTCGTGACCGGCGGTGTGTACCTGCTGCTGCAGCGCAGCATGGTGCGCGCCGTGTTCGGGATGACCCTGATCAGCCACGCCGCGAACTTCGCCCTGCTGGCCACCGGCGTGCCCGGCTGGCGGGCCGAGCCGCTCACCGACCTCTCCTCCCGCGCCGACATGGCCGATCCGCTGCCCCAGGCGTTCGTGCTCACCGCGATCGTGATCACGATGGCGGTCACGATCTTCATGCTCACCCTCGCGGTGATCGGCCGGGACGACGACATGACCGCCCATCCCGACACCGGGGAGACCCACGACTGATGTTCCCCGCCGTGAACCCCGCCCTGCTGCCGCTGTTCGTGGTGGTGCCCCTGCTGGGCGCCGCCGCGCTGGTGGTGGTGCGCCGCCGCCCCGTGGAGGTCGCGGTGATGCTGGGCGCCCCGCTGCTGGTGGCGCTCGGCGCGCTGTGGCTGCTGGCCTTCCACCGCACCGTGCCGGTGCTCTCCCACGCCGTCGGCGGCTTCTCCGACGTGCTGGCGATCCCCTTCGTCTCCGACACCCTCAGCGCCGTGATGCTGCTGGTGACGGCGCTGTCCACGCTCGCCGCCAGCGTGTTCCTCGTGCTCACGGGGGAGGCGCGGTACCGTTTCGTGCCGCCGCTGGTGCTGCTGCTGAGCGCCGGCGTGAACGGCGCGCTGCTCACCGGCGACCTGTTCAACCTGTTCGTGTGGGTGGAGGTGATGCTGATGCCCTCCTACGCGCTGATCGCGCTGACGGGCACCTGGCGTCGCCTCGGCATCGGCCGACTGTTCGTGCTGGTCAACCTGCTCACCTCGACGTTACTGCTGATCGGCGTGGGGTTCGTGTACGGCACCGCCGGCACCGTGAACCTCGCCGCGCTGGCCGGTGCCGGCGGCGAGGACCAGGTCACCGCCGCGGCCCTGGCCGTGGTGCTGCTGGCCCTGGCCGTCAAGGGCGGCATGGTGCCGGTGCACTCCTGGCTTCCGCGCGCCTACCCCGCGACGTCGGCCGGGATCATGGCGCTGTTCTCCGCCCTGCACACCAAGGTGGCGCTGTACGCGATCTACCGCATCGTCGCGGTCGCCTTCGGCGACGAGCTCCCGTTCCTCACCGTGTTCGCGGTGCTGGTGCTGGCCACGATCCTGGTGGGAGCGTTCTCCACCGCCGCCGCCACCCGGGTGCGCACCGCGATGGGCCATCAGATGGTCACCGGCGTGGGCCACATCCTGCTGGGCCTGGTGCTGCTCACCCAGCTCTCCGTGACCGCGGGCATCCTCTACCTGGTCCACCACGTGATCTCGATGTCCTCCCTGCTGCTCACCACCGGCGCGCTCGAGCACACCTACGGCTCGGGCCGCCTGGACCGCCTCAGCGGCCTGGCCCGGCGTGAGCCGTGGGTGATGGCCGTGATGGCGCTGGGCATGTTCAGCCTGGTGGGCCTGCCGCCCACCTCCGGCCTGTGGGGCAAGGTGGGCCTGCTGCAGGCCCCCTCCCAGCAGATCACCGGCGGGGACGCCGTGCTGGGCTGGGCGGCGCTGCTCGCCGTGGTGATCGCCTCCGTGGGCTCGCTGCTGGGCCTGCAGCGGGTGTGGCGCAGATTGGCCTGGGGTGAGGACATGACCACCTACCGGCCGGACGATCCGACCACGGGCCGCGGCGAGGAGCAGCCGCTGCCCGACGAGGTGCGGGTGCCGCGGCGGCTGCTGGCCCCGGGCGCGGCCATGATCGCGCTGTCGATGGCGCTGTTCGCGGGGATCGGCGCCGTGCTGCCCAGCATCGACGTGGCCGCCACGGACCTGCTGGACGTCGAGGCCTACGTCGAGGCGGTGATCGGCTGATGCGCGCCTGGTACACGTTCACCTACGTGCTGTGGATCATCGGCGAGATCGTGAAGGGCTCCTTCGCGGTGGCCGCCGGGGTGTACAGCCCGCGCACCCGCAGCTCGCCCGCAATCGTGGAGTACCCGCTGCGGGCCACCACGGACCTCGAGATCATCGCGATGGCCTCCTCGATCACGATCACCCCGGGCACGCTGGTGGTGGGCACCGCCCACGGCACCCTCGAGGAGGGCCCGAGCCTGTTCGTGCACGTGCTGTTCGCGGACTCGCGCGAGCAGGTGGTCGAGGACCTGCGCGAGATGGAGCAGCGCCTGCTGCGCGCCTCCCGCGGGCCGGGCGGGGCCGAGGCGGCGCTGCTCCCGCGCCGGTCGCGCAGTGCGGTCGACGAGCGCTTCGCGGACGGGCGCGCCGTGCGTCGGATCCGCGCCGCGGGCCACCGCACGGGTCCCGGCGGGCACGCCGGAGCGGGCGGGTCCTCGCACGAGCAGCCCCGCGAGCAGGAGGAGGACGAGCGATGACCATCATCCTGTGGACCACCGTGGTGCTGCTGGGCGCCGCGATCCTGGTGGGCCTGTTCCGGGTGGCGACGGCACCGGACCCGGCCAGCCGCGCCGTGGTGGGCGATCTGGTGTTCTTCTCCGGCATCGGGGTGATCGTGCTGATCGGCCTGGTGAACTCCTCCGCCGCGGCGGTGGACGCCGCGCTGATCGCCTCCGTGCTGGGGATCCTCGCCACCGTGGCCCTGGCCCGCATCCTCACGAAGGGGCGCCGATGAACCCCGTGCTCGACCTCGCCCTCACCGTGCTGATCGGCGTGCTGCTGATCGGCGGCGCGTTCTGGATGCTCACCGCCGCGCTGTCGATGTTCCACGCCCGTGATTCGTTCAGCCGCATCAACGTGCTCTCCCCGGCCACCGGCCTGGGTCTGCCGATGATCGTGATCGGCGCCTTCCTGCAGCACACCCGCACCAGCGGCCTGGACCCCGTCGTGCTGGTGAAGACGCTGCTCACCGTGCTGGCGCTGATCATCGTCTCCTCCATCGCCTCGAACGTGCTGGCGCGCGCCGCCTACCTCTCCGGCTCGCCCGTGGACCCGCGCACCGCCCCGCAGGACCTCGCCCGGGCGCCGGGCGAGGGGGAGCAGGAGCCGCACAGCGAGGAGCGCTGAGCGAGCAGTCCGCAGGGACGGCAGCGGCGCGCGCGGCACCCCAGGTGTATCAAGCGGCTGATACGGTGTGTGACACTGCACTGGTGCACCGCGGAGGTTAGGCATGACCTGGACGCTGTTGTGGATGCTGCTCTGGCGACACCTGGCCGGGATCGTGCTCGGTGCGCTCGCATGGACGGTGCGCCGTCGCGGGCTCCCTGCGCTGGAGGCAGGTCGTGCCGTGACGGCGGCGGCAGCCGGAGGGGCCGTGGTGCTCCTGGCGGCCTACTCCGTGCTCGGGGCGATGCCGCTGTGGGTCGAGGCGCCCCGGGAGGTCTGGTCGGCCGTCTTCGGGGCCCGCTACGCGCTGCCGCTGGTGCTCGGGCTGGCCGCCCTGATCGCGCTGGGCGCCGTCCGCCCGCACCGCGCGCCGATTGCTGGGGCGACGCTCGCGCCCCGCACCTGGCGCTCCTTCCTCGAGGTCCGCTGGCTCTCCGCTGTCCTCCTCACCCTCGTGCTCGTTCTCGCGCTCGCCGCAGGCACTGCCTCCCGGCCGGACGAGGACGGCGAGTACACCCGTTACGTGGTCCACGTCGGCTCGGGCACGCTCGGCACGGGCATCTACGGATGGCACCACTCCGCCCTCCCTCTGGTGCTGCTGATGCCGCTGGGTGCGGCCACCTGGTGGGCCCTGTCCAGGATCGCGCGCTCGCCGCTGGCCGAGGCGGAGCCCGCCGACACGGCGAAGCGTCGGCGGCGCAGCGCGAACGTCGCGCGGGTCGCGCTCGGGGCGCTGCTGCTGCACCTCGGCACGATCCTGACCTCGCTGGCGAACACCTCGCGGCTCTCCGGCACCTTCTCCGGCGGGGATCGTGGGCAGTTCTCGATCAGCACGCCGTTCGCCGCCCTCTCGAGCGCGCTCGACGTGCTCGGGGCGGTGGCCGCCTGCGCGGGCTGTGCGCTGTGGGTGTTCACGGCCCTGACCGCCGTGCCCGCGCCGTCCCTCTCCCGCTCGCGACGCAGCGCGGTCCCGTCGTGATCCTCGCCCTGAGCCACGAGGACGGGAGCCCCGCCCGGCAGATCCACGATCAGATCAGCGGCCTGATCACCACGGGTCGGCTGGGCCGGGGCGAGCGCCTGCCCTCGGTCCGGCAGCTCGCCGCCGACCTCGCCGTCGCCCCTGGAACCGTGGCGAAGGCCTACCGCTCGCTGGAGGCGGACGGCCTCCTGGTGACCCGGGTGGGCTCGGGCACTCGGGTCAGCGACGAGGCGGCCCCGGTCTCCTCGGCCGTCGCGCAGGCGGCGCGCCATCTGGCGACCGCCGCGCGCGACGAGGGCCTCTCGCTCGAGGACGCGCTGCGGGTGCTGCGCAGTACGTGGTGAGGGAGACGCGGAGCCATGTCCTGCCGCCTCGGCAGGACAGGGCCCGCTCCGGCGACGTGCAGAGAATCGACCGGCGGAGGATGGGCCCATGACCGTCGCGCCCGACCCCGTCAGCTCTCCGCGGGAGGGACGAGTCCATGATCCGGCCGCTGGATCCGGACGCACGACTCGACCTCCCGGGACCGCTCGCCTGCATAGGCTGGACGCATGGTGACGACTCTCCCGTACGGCTCCTGGCCCTCGCCCCTGACCGCCGACCTCCTCGCGACCGGCGGCACCCGCCTGGGCTCGCCGCGCCTCGTCGGCCGGGAGGTGTGGTGGACCGAGGGCATCGCGACCGAAGGCGGCCGCCAGGCGATCGTCCGCACCGCGGGTCCCGTCGCGCTCCCGCCGGCCGAGGGCGCCGAGGGATCGGCCGCTGCGACCGACCGGGCCGACGGCGTCACCGCCGCCGACGCCGGCCCCGCCCCCGGGGTCGCCTCCGCCGCCGACGACTCGCAGCCGCCCGCCACGTCCGTACCGGCCGACCGCGTCACCGTCCTGCCCGCCCCCTTCAACGCCCGTTCGCGCGTGCACGAGTACGGCGGAGCGAGCTGGACCGTGGTCCCCGCGCCGGGCCCGGACGGCCAGCCGCCGCTGGTCGTCTTCGTGAACTTCGCCGACCAGCGCGCCTACGCGCTGCGCGAGGGTGAGCGGCCCCGCCCGCTCACCCCCGTCGGCCCCGAGGTCGAGTCCGCGCACGGACCCTCGCTGCGCTGGGCGGACCCCACCGTCGTCACCCTCGCGGACGGCACGACCGAGGTGTGGTGGGTGTGCGAGGACCACACAGGCGGCGAGGAGGGCCCGCGCACCGATGCCGATGGCGCCCCGCACATCGAGCGCAGCATCGTCGCCGTGCCGCTGGACGGCTCCGCCGCGGAGGATCCCGCCGCCCTGCGCCGCATCACCCCCGCCTCCCGCTTCGTCGCCCACCCGCGCCTCAGCCCCGACGGCACGCGCCTGGCCTGGATCAGCTGGGAGCACCCGCAGATGCCGTGGGACGGCACCGAGCTGCACGTCGCACCGCTGCTCGACGGCAGCGCCGGGGAGGGCGAGATCATCGCCGGCGGCACCGACGTCTCGGTGCTCCAGCCCGAATGGCTCGACGACGAGCGCCTCCTGTTCCTCTCCGACGTCACCGGCTGGTGGAACCCCTGGACCTGGTCGTCGGCCGACGGCGCCCGCCAGGTCCTCGAGCGCGAGGAGGAGTTCGCGGGACCGATGTGGGCGCTCGGCACCACCTGGTACCAGGTGCTCGACGCCGACCGGGCCCTCGTCCAGCACGGCCGCGCCGCGACCTCGCTGTCCGTGCTGCGGATCAGCACCGGCGAGCTCGCCCCGCTGGACTGCCCGCTCACCGAGGTCGGCGGCATGCAGCGCCGCGAGGACGGGCTGCTCGTCCTCGCCGGCGCCTCGCCGACGGCGTTCGGCGCGATCCACCTCGCCGAGCTGCGGCTCGAGGAAGAGATCGCGCAGGCCGATCCGTCGGCCGACCCGTCCGACGCCGCGCCCGCGGCCGCCTCGACCGGCGGTGCTCCGGCGGCCGGACGGACCCCGTCGGCCGGACGGACCCCGTCGGCCGCGCCGACCCTCTCTGCGCTCACCCTGCTGCGCTCCTCCCGCGACGACGCCCCCGACCCCGGCCTCCTGCCGGAGGCGGAGAGCATCGAGGTACCGCTGGCGGACGGCGGAGTGGTGCACGCGATCGTGCACCGTCCTCGTCAGGACGGCCTCGCCGGGCGCGAGGGCGAGCTGCCGCCGTTCATCGCGCAGGTCCACGGCGGCCCCACCGCGCACGTCCCGCCGGTGCTCTCGCTGCCTGTCGCCTACTACACCTCCCGCGGGCTCGGCGTGGTGGTCGTGAACTACGGCGGCTCCAGCGGCTACGGCCGCGCCTACCGCGACCGGCTCAAGGGCCAGTGGGGCGTGGTCGACGTCGCCGACACCGTCGCGGTGATGGAGCACCTGGTCGCCGAGGGGATCGCCGACGGGGAGCGGCTCGCGATCGAGGGCGGCAGCGCCGGCGGCTGGACCACGCTGGCGTGCCTGACCCGCACGGACGCCTTCGCGGCCGGGGTCTCCAGCTTCGGCGTCGCCGAGCTCGAGCAGTTCCGCCTGGACACCCACGACTTCGAGTCCCGCTACATCGACGGGCTCGTCGGCCCCTATCCCGAGCGGCGGGACCTGTACGTCGAGCGCGCCCCGCTCAGCCACGTCGACGAGCTCGAGGTGCCGGTGCTGCTGCTGCAGGGCGACGAGGACCGGATCGTCCCGCCCAGCCAGTCCGAGGCGTTCCGCGATGCGCTCGCCGCCAAGGGCATCCCGCACGCCTATCTCCTGTTCGAGGGGGAGCAGCACGGCTTCCGGAAGGCGGAGACGATCGTGACGGCGATCGAGGCGTCGCTGTCCTTCTACGGGCAGGTGCTCGGCTTCAGCCCGGTGGACGTGCCCGTCCTCGCGCTGCAGCGGAAGTGATGGTGCGGTGACCTGGAATCAGGGGGCGGGGGAGATGACGACGGATCCGAGCACGAGCGGCGGAGGGCACTGGGTCTCCGCGCCACCGGTCCGCACGGCGTACGCCCTGGTCGCGGTGATGGCCGTGATGGTGCTCAGCGGCCTCGTCGGCCTGCTCCTGGAGCTGTTCGGGGCGGGCCTGCCCGGCTCGGCATGGTCCGGCCTGATGAACGATCGGGCCGGTCAGTCCGCGTTCGTGGCGGCGGTGGCGTTCCTGCTGCTCGGGAACCTGGCGCTCTGGGTCGCGGCGCTGGTGCTGTCGATCGTCGTGATCGTGCGCGCCCGTCGCGGGAGCCGGCTCTGGATCGGCGGGGTGCTCGCCATCGCCCCGGTCCTGCTCGGTCTGCTCTTCGGCATCGACGTCTCCGGCGATCTGGACACGCTCCCCGACGGTCTCGCGCTCGTCGCCCGGCTGCTCGGCATCCTCGGGGCGCTGGTGGTGGCGGGGCTGAGGGCGGCCTCGATCGTCCTGCTGGTGCTCGGCCTGCGCGAGGTGCGGGCGGCCCGGCGGGGGAGCGACCCCGTCGGCGGTCGCTGACCTGCCCCACCGCCCCCGTGCCCCCGGGCCGCCCCAGCCCGTCCTGTGACGGTTGCCATAGGAAGGGGCCGGGGATAGGTTGGTCGGCGGTGCGCCAGGCTCCCGACCAGGGGGAGCGGAGCCTGTGTGCCTCCCGGTCCGACCAGCGGAGACGGAGGTGCGGCGTCATCGAGGACGCCCCCGGCCGCGCGACGGACCCGATGCGAAGGAGCCCCATGGACCAGCCCGGAACCGACCAGCCCCGCGACGATCGGCCCCGCCCCGACCAGCCCGGCACCGACCAGCCCGGCACCGACCAGCCCGGCCTCACCCGGCGCACCGGCCTCGCAGCGGGTGCCCTCGCGGCCTGCGCTGGAGCCGTCGGCCTCCCCGCCGCCGCGCACGCCATGGGCGATCCCGCGCCGCGCAAGGAGCGCCCCGAGAAGCAGGCCGCCGCCTCCGCCCCCGGCTGGCGGCCCGGCGGACCCCACCCCCACCCCTGGAACCGGCGCGGCTCCTCGAAGACGCTCGAGGACGTCGAGCCCGCCGACGTCGGCCTGGACGCCGACGTGCTCGCCCAGCTGCCCGGCATCCTCCGCGCCGGCCTCGACAACGACCCGCCCCGCTTCTCCGGCGCCACGCTCCTGATCGCCTCGCAGCGCGGCATCGCCTACGAGCACGCCGACGGGTACGCGCTGCGCTGGCAGGACGCGAGCACCGAGCTGCCCGAGGCCGAGCGGATCCCCGCCCGGACGGACACGATCTACGACCTCGCCTCGATCTCGAAGATCTTCACCGCCACCGCCGTCATGCAGCACGTCGAGGCGGGACTGCTCGCGCTCGAGGACCGCGTCGCCGACCACCTCCCGCGCTTCGCCGAGAACGGGAAAGGTGAGGTCACGGTCCAGCACCTGCTCACCCACGTCGGCGGACTGCCCGCCTTCATCAACCTCTACTCCGCCTTCCCCGACGTCCCCTCGCGGATCGACGCGGTGCTCACCGTCGCGCCGAGCACCCCGCCCGGCACGAAGTACGTCTACTCCGACCTGGGCCTGATCACGCTCGGGCTCATCGTCGAGAAGCTCTCCGGGCAGAGCCTCGATGCGTACGTGCGCGAGCACATCACCGGCCCGCTCGGCATGGACGAGACGATGTACAACCCGCCCGCGGAGCTGAAGGCTCGCATCGCCGCGACCGAGTACGTGGAGCACTACGGCCGGCTCGTCCACGGGCACGTCCACGACGAGAACGCCTACTCCCTCGGCGGCGTCGCCGGGCACGCCGGGGTGTTCTCCACCGCCCGCGACCTCGCCGTGTTCGCGCAGATGTTCCTGCACGGCGGCATCTACGGCGGCGCTCGCATCCTCCAGCCCGAGACCGTCGAGTCGATGTTCACCGACCGCATCGCCGAGATCACCGGGGTGGGCGGCGCGCGGCGCGGTCTCGGCCCGGAGCTCGAGGCCTGGTTCTATCACGCCGGCCTGACCAGCCCGTACAGCGGCGTGCACACCGGATTCACCGGCACCTCGCTGGTCATCGACCCGCTCACGGAGACCGTCGTGGTGCTGCTGACGAACTCGGTGCACCCCACCCGCGAGTGGTCCACCACCTCGGTCACCCGTCGCGAGGTCTCCACCTGCGTGGCCCATGCGCTCGGGATCGTCCCCGAGAGCGTGCGGTCCGGCTGGCGCGCCGGGGACCGTGACGCCGCCACGGCGACCCTGGAGATCTCCGCGGACCTGCCCGGCCGCGAGCCGGTGCTCGAGGCGGAGCTGTTCGCGCACCTCGAGACCGCCTACGACCTGCTGGTCCTCGAGGTCTCGGCCGACGGGGGAGAGAGCTGGACGCCTCTGCCGGGCCGCCTCACCGCCCGCCACCAGGAGCCGGTCGAGATCCCCGACGGGACGATCACCGGCTGGGGCCGGCGCGTGGCATGGACGGGGACGTTCCCGCTGGTGGACGCGTCGGGTCCGCTCTCGGGCGAGGTGCAGGTGCGGCTCGCCCTGACCACCGACGGCTCCACCCGCGGCCTCGGCGCCTGGGTGGGGCGGCTGCGGGTGCTGGACCGGAGACAGGTGCTCGTGGACACCGACCGGCCCGGGGACCGGGACGCCGTCGTCGCCGACGGGTGGTCGTTGCCCGGGTGAGCCGGGCGGCGTCGCATCGACAGCTTCGGGGGCTGCCGTGAGGTGGTCGGGCCCGGGGTCGAGCGCCCGGGCCCGTCGGACTCGGCATCCGACCGGCCACCGGTGCGTTCAGGCGCTGCGCGCTGTGTGGCCGCTCAGGCGCCGAGCGCGGCCTCGATGTCGTCCGCGATCTCCTCGGGAGTGGTCTGCGGCGACCAGCGGCGCAGCACCTGCCCGTCGCGGCCCAGCAGGAACTTGCCGAAGTTCCACTCGATGTCGCCGGCGGGGATCTTCAGCCCGCCCTCGAGCTCGTGCTCGCCGGTCAGCCACTGGTACAGCGGGTGCGCACCCTCGCCGTTGACCTCGATCTTCGAGAACATCGGGAAGGTGACGCCGTAGTTGACCTGGCAGAACTCGGAGATCTCGTCGTCGGTGCCGGGCTCCTGGTTGTTGAACTGGTCGCAGGGGAAGCCGAGCACGGTGAGCCCGCGGTCGGCGAAGCGCTCGTGGAGGGCCTGCAGCCCCTCGTACTGCGGGGTGAGCCCGCACTTGCTGGCGGTGTTGACCACGAGCACGACCGAGCCGAGGTGCTCGGAGAGGTCCTGCTCGGTGCCGGAGAGGGTGGTGGCGGTGAAGTCGGCGAGAGTCGTCATGCTCTCCATTGTGGGTGCCGCGGCTGGGCGGAGGTCGAGGGCGGGGCTTCCCCGGCGCAGGGACGCGCCCGCACTCCACCTGGTGCCCGGCCCCTCGACGGTGACCGTTACTCCACACCGCCCTCCCCACCAGGTGCCCGCTCCCTCGACGCCGACCGTTCCTCCACACCGCCCCGCCGTCCCCATTTCCCGTCTCTGCCTGGTGATCTGCCGCGGACGCCGGAAGCATGGAGGCATGACGAGCGCACCGTGGTTCCCGGGTTCCTCGGGGGAGGACACCCCCGAGGAGACCCTCGCCGCGCTGCGCCGCACCGACCCCGTCGGCCTCGCCCAGCACCTCGGAGACCTGGCGTTCCTCCTCCAGGGGCTCGCCGGCGACCCCGCCGAGCTGTTCGCTACCGAAGGCAGGCCCCGTCGCGAGTTCTCCGACCTGCTCGGCGCGATCCAGGCCTCCCGCGGGGCGCTCGACTCCCTCGAGGCCCGCGCACTGATCGCGCTGCAGGACACCACGCGCCGCGAACGCTGGGAGCAGGCGCGGGCCGACGCCGCCCACGAGGACGCCGCCACCCCCTCGCGCAGCCGCATCGAGCAGGAGGCCGACGGCTCCACCGTCACCGACATCTCCCTGATCACCCGCCGCTCCCCGCACACGGCCGGCCGCACCCTCGCCTCCGCCCGCCGCCTCGTCGAGACCCTCCCGCAGATCATGTCGGCGCTGGCCGGGGGCCGGATCGCCGGGGACTCCGCCTACGCCGTCGCGGGCGCCTCGGCCGTGCTGGACCCGGACCTCGCCCGCGAGGTCGACAGGATCCTCGGCGAGCGGCTGCCCGAGCTCGACGGCGCCGGCACTCGCAGGTGGCGGGACGCGGTCGCGACCGTCGCCGGGGAGCTAGACCCGGAGGGGGCGGCGCTGCGCCACCGCCGGGCCCGCAGGGACCGCCACGTCACGATGACCCCCGGTCAGCACGGGATGGCGACCCTCACGGCGCGGCTCTCCGCTCTCGACGCCCAGCAGATCCACCGCCGCCTCAGCCGCGAGGCGGAGCGCCGACGCGCCGCCGGGGACCGCAGCGGCCACTCCGCCGTGATGGCGGACGTCCTGGTCGACACGGTGCTCCGCCCCGGCGAGGGGGCGCCGCCGCCCGTCACGCTCGAGGTCGGCGTGATCATCACCGACCGCGCCCTGTTCCGTCCCGATGCGGGCGACGTCGCCCATCTCGAGGGCTACGGCGCGGTGCCGGCCGAGGCGGTGCGCGAGCAGCTCCTGGCCTGCACGACCCCGCCCGCTGAGGGGGAGCGCGATCCCTTCGGGCCAGACGGCGAGGCCGTGCGGGCGACGCTGCGACGCCTCTACGCCCACCCCACGGCCGACGAGCTCATCGCGATGGACTCCGCCTCGCGGCCCTTCCCGCCCGCGATGCGACGCTTCCTCAGTCGGCGCGACACCACCTGCCGCGGACCGTTCTGCAATGCGCAGATCCGCCAGTACGACCACATCGTCCCGGTCTCCCGCGGAGGCCCCACCAGCCTCGACAACGGTCAGGGGCTCTGCGCCCACTGCAACAAGAAGGAGCAGCTCGCCGCCCGCGTCGAACGGGTCGAGAACCCTGCACTGCCCGGGCACCGGGTGCGCTGGACCGGCCACTCCGGCGCGACGCGGGAGACCGGGCCGACGCCGCTGCGGGGGCCATCGGGCCGGAGCGGATCCTCGGGACGAGGCGGGGCGTCGGGCCAGGGTGCAGCATCGGACAGGGGTGCAGCGTCAGGACGAGCCGATGGGCCGGGCGGCGAGCCCGACGACGGACCGAGCGGTGAGCATCGGCGCCCTTAGAACGTCACTCGACTCCGTCGGCCGCAAGACGGAGCGCCGCGGATGCGGCGTCGTCGAACTCCCCGGTCTCCTGCACGCAGCGGGCCAGCAGCCACCGTCGGGTTCGCCGACGATCCAGCCCCGCGAGGTCAGCCATCCGATCGGCGAACGCCCCCGGATCCGCGACCAGGCGCTCCCCGTCGTTGAGCATGTGCTGCAGCACGTCGTAGTGCGGATCGCCGATGTACGGCTTCGGATCGATCATCAGCCACCGCTCCGGCCCGTCATGGGTGAGGATGTTGCCCGGGTTCAGGTCCGTGACCAGCAGGATCTGCTCCCCGTCCCAGTCCCCGGGCAGCGCGCGGAACAGACCGAGGCCGTGCTCGACGAGCCCCGACGGCAGAAGCGACGGGACGGCCTCGGCGTGCCGCTGGGCGGCGCTGTCGGCCCACCACGCGCACATGTCGGCGAGCGGCCGGAACGAGGACGGGGCGGGGAGGGTGGAGTCGGCGGCCGGATCGTCGTCCGCACCGAGCAGCTCGTCGACCGGGACGCGGAGCCGACGCAGCACCGCCGCGGCCACCTCGTCCCGCTCGGGCCAGGTCAGGCAGCGCGCGAGCGGCACCCCGGGCCGCACGTGCTCCATCAGCAGAGCCGCCGTGTCACCGCGCCGCTCGCTGCGCAGCAGCTGCGCCGCCCCGCGACCCTGCCACGCCCGCATCCCCGCCGCCTCGTCGCGGGACTCCTCATGCGCCCACGCCACTTTCAGCACCCGCTCGCCCCCGTCGGCGGTGCGCACGGGCGCGACCCAGGCGCTCGAACCGCCCGGTCGGAACGGCGGCAGCGCCGTCAGCTCCCACCGCTCCAGTACCTCGTCGACCAGCGCGGGAAGGCGGGCGAGCCACGCGCACAGCGCCGCAGCGCGCCGACGCGCCGCAGCACGGTCCGGCGGCACGTCCGCGGAGCCGTCCATCACCGGCGATGCATGGGCCTGCCCCGGCGGCCGGGAGCACCGCGCACCAGTGGATACGATGCGCTGGTGAAACCGTTCGTGCAGATCGCCACCCGTCCCGAGGACGACGTCGCCGTCACCGAGCGCGCCGCCGTGCTCGATTTCACCGGCCTCCAGGAGCAGGACCTGCTCTGGGCGCGCCTGGACCGCGACCCCTTCCCGGACCTCGCGATGGACGACATCTCCGGCATCATCCTGTGCGGCAGCCCGTTCACCGTCTCCGACCCCGTCGACTCCAAGAGCGAGCCGCAGCTGCGGGCCGAGGCGGAGATCGACCGCGTCCTCGATCAGGTCATCGCCCACGACGTCCCCTTCCTCGGCGCCTGCTACGGCATCGGCACCCTCGGCACCCACCAGGGCGCGCTGATCGACCGCACCCACGGCGAGCCGCTCGGCGCCGTCGAGGTCACCCTCACCGAGGCCGGTCGCGAGGACCCGCTGGTCCGCGCCGCGCAGCTGGAGGACACCTTCCTCGGGCTCGTCGGCCACAAGGAGGCAGTGCACACGCTGCCCCCGCACGCCACCGCGCTCGCGAGCGGACGCACCGCACCGGTGCAGATGTTCCGCGTCGGGACCAGGCAGTACGCCACCCAGTTCCATCCCGAGCTGGACGTCCCCTCGATCATCGAACGGGCCCGCGCCTATCGCGACCACGGCTACTTCTCGCCCGACGAGATGGAGGAGATCTTCACCGAGCTGCGGCACGTCGAGGCCGACCAGCCGCCGCGGCTCCTGCGCGCCTTCGCGGAGCTGTTCGCGCGCTGACCCGGTTCGCGCGCTGACGCGGCTCACGTACCGGCGCGCTTCGCACACTGACCCGGCACGGACGCCGACGCGGCTCGGACGCCGACGCGGCTCGCGTGCTGACCCCGCCGGGAGCCGGGAAGCGTTGTCCTTCCTCCGCTCCCGCCCGGCACGTCTCCCGCGACGGCCTGGCCTGCTCCGGTAGCGTCCGGTGCGTGCCACGATTCACGCCTGAGCAGGTCCGCCGACGCCAGATCGTCGCGGGCTCTCTCGCGCTGCTGCTCGTGCTGGTCATCGGCGGATGCTCCGTCTCGGTGATCCGCGGCCTCGGCGGGGGCGGGCAGGAGGCGGCCAAGAGCGATCCGGCGCCCTTCACCGCCGACGACGCGGCGATGGAGGTCGCCGCGACCTCGACCGACGCCGCCGCGCTCGAGAACCTCCCCTCGAAGACGACGCTCGCGCCCGACGAGGTGATGGGCATCGACGTCTCCGCCCACCAGGAGGAGATCGACTGGGCCGCGGTCGCCTCCGACGGGTACGGCTTCGCGTACATCAAGGCGACCGAGGGCGCAGGCTTCGTCGACTCCCGCTTCCAGGAGAACTGGGACGGTGCGCGGGCGTCCGGGGTGGTCCCCGGCGCCTACCACTACTTCACGCTCTGCTCCTCCGGCGCGGACCAGGCCGAGGACTTCCTCGCCGCGGCCCCGCCCGATGACTCGGCGCTGCCGCCCGCTCTCGACCTCGAGTTCGACGGCGCCTGCGAGCAGCGGCCCGGCGCGGTCGACGCACAGGCCGAGATCGACGCGTTCACGGCGATCGTCGAGGAGGCCTGGGGCCGTCGTCTGCTGATCTACTCCTCCTCGGAGTGGCGCGACCACTACGGGCTGCCGGTCACGGACTCCCGCCCCGACTGGCTGTTCTCGGCGGGCAGTCGCCCGAAGCAGGGCGACTGGGCCGTGTGGCAGCTGCGCTTCGACGGGACGGTCTCCGGCATCTCCGGCGGCGTCGACATCGACGTCGCGCGCATCGAGGTGCTGCGCGAGCACTCCGCGATCCCCGACGGCGAGGGCGCGATCGGCCACGAGGTCGACGAGGGCTGACCGCGACGAGGGCTGACTGCCGGGCTCTCAGCCCTGCAGGTCGAGACGCCCCATGGCGAGCTCGCGCCCGTGGGCGGCGACGACGTCGTCCAGCACGAGGTTCCAGTGGTCCAGCAGGCCCTGACGCTCGGCGACGCCGAGCAGGCGCTCCTGGTGGATCTCGAGGATCGTGGCGTGGCCGAGGGACTCCGGCACCTCCTGGAGCGTCACCTGGAACACCGTCTCGTGGTCCAGGGTCTCCGGGGTCCAGCGCAGGCGGACGCGGCGGCCCACGTGGCAGCCGATGACCCGGCCGTGGACCCGGCCCCCGCGGCGCACTGGGGCACCGACCATCTGAGGGACGGACTCGACGCCCAGCCACTGCGGGAGCCACTCGGCGAGAAGTCGCTGCCAGGTCTCGGAGGTGGGGGCGGGAAGAGTGCGTCGGACGTCGAGCTCCCACCCGGCGTCGTGGGTGAGGCCGACGGGGGAGTGCCAGGTCTCGCTCTGCATGCTTCCACGGTAGGACGGGCCCCGGGGAGAGCCCAGGGCGGGAGCTGGACTGTCCTCAGGTGTTCGCCCGGGCGTCGCCGGGGCGACACCGAGCAGGGTCCCGGGAGTGACCTCGGACATCCCCGGCCGTGCTCTCTCGCTCCCGGGCGGTCGGTCGCACGGTGCTCAGGTCGCCTCGGCGAGCTCCTTCGCGGCCCCCGGGCCCACCGGGTGGCTGACACCGGGCATGACTGCGCGGGGTCCTCCGCACTGTCCGGCCGACGGTGCATGCTGGGGGTATGAGCTCCCACGACGCCGCCCCGGCGCCTGACGTCCCCGTCGCTCCGGCAGGCGCCCCGTCCGCATGGCGCACCCGCGCGGAGCGGCCCGACGACGCCCCGGCGCTGCGCGAACTGCTCGTCGCCGCCTTCCCCACCCCCGAGGAGGCGGACCTCGTCGAGGCACTCCGCGCCGACGGGGAGGCCTGGATCGAGGGGCTCTCCTGGATCGCGCACGCCGACGGGGACCCGCGACCGGTCGCGCAGGCGCTCCTGACCAGGGCGCACGTCGGCGGGGAGCCCGTGCTCGCGCTCGCCCCCTGCGCGACGCTGCCCGCGCAGCAGCGACGCGGCGCGGGCTCGGCCGCGATCCGTGCCGCGCTCGAGGCGGCGCGCGAGCAGGGCGAGAACCTCGTCGTGGTGCTGGGCCACGCCGAGTACTACCCGCGCTTCGGCTTCACCCCCGCCTCCGGGTTCGGGGTCACCGCCCCGTTCGACGTGCCCGACGAGGCCTTCCTCGCCCTCGCCCTGGACCCGGTGCGCCCGACGCCGCGCGGCGAGATCGCCTACCCGCCCGCCTTCGGCGTGTGACGGGACGGCCCCGCGGGAGCGGCCCGGCCAGCCGAGCCGACGGATAGTGCCACGGACAGCGGAGCGGAGGTGAGCAGCAGCTGATGGACGGCCTCTTCGGCGACGACTTCGACGAGCCCGGGCTCCCGCGCTCTCCCTTCGACACCCCACTCCTGCCGGTGCGGGAGCTGCGCGAGCACCCCCTCGCCCCCGCGGACCACGCGGCGTGGCCGGCGACCCTCGCCCCGATCCGCCAGGTGCTCCGCGACGGCCTGGAGCTCGGCCCGATCACGGTGCTGACCGGGGACAACGGCGCCGGGAAGTCCACCCTCGTGGAGGCGCTCGCAGGCGCCTACGGACTGAACCCGGAGGGCGGCGGGACCGGGGCGATGCACGCCACCCGCCGCACCGAGTCCCCTCTGGTCGAGCATCTCCAGCTCGTGCGAGGGGCCGGCGCCCCGCGCTCTGGCTTCTTCCTGCGCGCCGAGACGATGCACTCCCTGTTCACGTACTACGAGGAGATCGGCGTCGGCGGGATGATGCACGAGCGCAGCCACGGCGAGTCCTTCCTCGCGCTCGTCGAGGAGCGTTCGAGGATCCGCGGGCTGTGGCTGCTGGACGAGCCCGAGTCGGCGCTGTCCCTCAGCGGCTGCCTCGCCCTGCTCGACCTGCTGCAGGGCATCGCCGACGCCGGCTCGCAGATCGTGCTGTCCACCCACTCACCGGTGCTCGCCGCCCTGCCCGATGCGGACCTGTACGAGCTGGGGGAGTGGGGCCTGCGCAGGGTCGAGTACGACGACCTCGAGCTGGTCCGCATCTGGCGCAGCTTCCTCGAGGCCCCCGAGCGGTTCCTGCGCCATCCGGGGTGAGCGGGCGCTGCGCGCGACGGCATCGCGCGGCGGCGCCCGCGGTACCGACATCGCGTGCCGCCGTGCCGGCGTCGGGTCCCGGTCTCAGGGCTGCAGGCGGTGCCGCTCCCAGTCGCCGGCGCCCGCGCCGTCGGCCGACCTCTCGTAGACGATCCGGTCGTGGACCCGGTGCGCTCGGCCCTGCCAGAACTCGATCCGCTCCGGACGGATCCGCAGACCGCCCCAGAACTCCGGACGCGGCACCTCGGCGCCCTCGAAACGTGCCTCGACCTCGTCGTACTGCGCCTCGAGCGATTCCCGCGAGTCGATCCGGCGGGACTGGTGCGAGGCCCAGGCGCCGAGCTGGGAGCCGCGCGGACGCGTGGCCCAGTAGGCGTCGGACTCGGCCGCGGGGACCTCCTCCACGGGCCCCTCGACACGCACCTGCCGCTGCAACGGGTACCAGGGCATGAGCAGAGCGGCCCGCGGCGTCGCCCGCAGCTCGCGGGCCTTGTCGGAGCCGAGGTTCGTATAGACCACTGCACCGTGCTCGTCCAGGCCCTTCAGCAGCACGGTCCGCGAGCGCGGCCGGGGTGCGCCGTCGGCGTCGAGTGCAACGGTGGAGAGCACCACTGCGGTCGGGTCCGAGATGTCGCCGTGGGAGTCGCGGCGGGCGAAGGCGTCCTGCAGCCAGGCGTCGCACAGGGCGAGCGGGTCCGCGGGGGCGGCGTCCGCGAGGGAGCCGGCGAGGTAGTCGAGTCGTTCGCCGGCGAGACGGTCCGAGGCGCTGGTCATGGCACTGATCCTAGGCCGTCGCACGGCGCGGGCCCATGCCCCGTCCTCCCCGCGCCGACCATGGCGTCGGGACGCACGGGGAGCTGAGGGCGACGTCGACGGCCGGCTCAGGCGGCCGCGAGGTGCTGGCCTCCGCTGCGGACCTGGCGCGGGGTCCCGTCGCCGCCCAGCAGGCGGGCCCACAGGCCCCGACGCGTGGCGCGGTGAGCAGGGGCCCGGCGCGGAGCGACCGCGGAGCCGTCGGCCGAATCGCGCGTCGTGGCGAGCAGGGCCGGGAGCTCCAGCGTGCTCGGGTCGAGCCCCTGGGCGGCGGCGAGCGCCCGGCGCTCGCGCACGGCGTGCAGCGCGTCGACGTCGCCCCAGGCGCTGGGGAGGGGGCGGTAGGCGATGAGGTGGTCGGAGGCGGCTCGGGTGCGGCTGGTGGCGATGGTCGCGTTCTTCATGCCTCTACGATCCGTCGAGGGGCGCGGCGGGCGCGTCCGCCCGGGCGGGCGGCGCCGTCCACCCGGGGGAGGATCTTCGAGCGGGCACGGTCCGACCCGCGGCGCGGGGGTGAGGTCCCGGCGGAGGGGAGGAGCGAGGCCGGAGGGACGAACCGCGGCATGGACCGTGGGCCGACGGCTCGGGCCGGGGCCGGCGCGGACTTCGCGATGCGCCCCGCGCCGCGCGCAGGCCGGCGAGGATCTCCGCCTCGTGCGCGGGGCTCTCGGCGAGGATCGCGCGGCCCAGCGCGGTTTGCACGGCGGGCAGGCGCCGGCCGACGCGAGGCATGACCCGCGGGTACTCGCGCGACTCGACGGTGTCGAGATGGTCGACTGGCTCGATCCGCTGTTCGAGGAGCAGCTGGAGACGCACGGAGGGCGGGATGCTGGTCCCGGACCGGCCGGGGCTCGGCATCACGCTGTCCGAGCGCTGCCGAGCCCTCACCACGGACTCCCTCGTGCTGTGGGTCTGAACGCGGGGCCTGCCGCTCGGGCGCCGAGCACGGATCGGCGCGCTGACCGGCAGGCCCGTGCCGTGATCGAGCGCCGGGCCCGGGCTCTGCAGCCTGGACTCAGCGCACCATGCGGATGTCCGGCAGTGCCGGCCACCGCGGATCCACGTGCCGGGCCCCGTCAGGCGCGAAGCCGAGCTTCGCGTAGAAGCGCTGTGCGCGGGGGTTGTCCTCGGCGACCCACAGGCTCGCCGGCTCCTCGCCGATCAGCGCTGTGACCAGCGCGCGCGCCATGCCCGTACCGTGCCACTCCGGCAGCACGTAGAGCACCGACAGCTCCCGGTCCCGCACCGGCTGCGGATCGCGGGGCGGCCAGGAGGCGGCGAGGCCGACGGGGATGCCGTCCCCGTCGCGGCCCACCCGGAAGATGCCCTCATCGGCCTCCGGCGTGCCCGGGGTCAGCCAGCAGGTCCAGTGCTCGAGGCGCCGCGCGATCGCGGGCTCGCCGAACCACTCCTCGCCCGAGAGCGCGTGCCCGTAGGCGACCTCCCAGCCGCGCACGTGGACCCGGGCGAGGCCCGGGACGTCGGCCAGGGTCGGGACGTCGATCGTGAAGCCGGAGGCCGGGTCCGGCGCGGGATCGGGAGCGGCCGACGCGGCGGGTCGGAGCGAGCACATGGGGGCGAGGCTACATTCCGCCCGCGCGCCGTGGCCCGGGACGCCTGCGGGCACGGGGACGACAGGGCGCCCCGCGCTGTGCCATCCTGATGGGCACCATAAGTAATGCTTCGGCCTGTCATGGCGTCGGAGCGGACGACGAAAGGTGCACCATGTCGCTCTTCCTCCTCGAGATCGAGCCCGCCGCCACCACTCGCGAGGGCAGCCAGGCCGTGCTCGACGCCCTGCGCGCCGCAGCGGGCGACACGGCCCCGGCGGAGCTGATCGAGTCCCAGGTCGCCGCGGACCACTCCCGCCTGTTCACGATCCTCGAGGCGGACGACGCCGAAGGGGCCGGGACGGTCGTCGCCGAGCTGCGCGAGGTCGCCGGAGCCGTCCACGGTCCCGACGAGGTGCGCCTGGTCGGCGCCGAGCTCGAGGAGATCAAGGCCCTGCGCCGCGGCGCCGGCTACCTGGTGGAGTGGGACATCCCCGCCGAGATCACGATGGACCAGTACCTCGCCCGCAAGAAGGCCAACGCCCCGAAGTACGCCGAGGTCCCCGAGACCAGCTTCCTGCGCACCTACGTGCGCGAGGACACCGCCAAGTGCCTCTGCTTCTACGACGCTCCCGACGAGGACGCCGTGGTGCGCGCTCGCGAGGCGGTCTCCACCCCCATCGACCGCATCTGGGCGCTCGGCGCGATCGAGCTCGACACCACGGGCGCCTGATGACCGCCACCTCCGAGCGTGCCCCCGCGCCCGCGGCCGGCACGGATCCCGCGACCCGCGACGGGCTCGGCCTCGCCGTGCTGCCCGCGGTGACGGAGCCCGTGCTCGCCCGCGTCGCCGAGCGGGCCGGGGAGGTCGACCGGGCCGAGGCGGACCTCTGGGACGAGCTCGCCGCGCTCGGGGAGCTCGACCTCCTCGCCGCACCGCTGCCCCAGGCCGCGGAGCTCACCCATGCCCTCGCCCGGCGCTGCACCGCGAGCGCCTTCGCGCTGTGGGGCCACCGCTCCGCGATCGCGTACCACGAGGCGACCGGCACCCCGCTGCCGGACGGCGCCGCGTCCGGCGTCGTGGCCCTCGCCTCCGGCATGGCCCCCGCCTTCAAGGAGGAGGCCGGCCTCGGCGAGATCCCGCTGCTCGCGACCGACTCCCCGGACGGCGCGATCGCCGTCTCCGGCGTGCTGCCGTGGTGCTCGAACCTCCGACCGAGAGGCTGGGTCGTCACGCCCGTGCGCTGGGAGGACGGCCGACGCGCCGTCGTGCGCCACCGGCGCGACGCCGACGGGGTGCGGGTCAAGGAGCTCACCGGCCTCACCGCCCTGGACGCCACCGCCTCCGGCGTGCTGCTGCTGGACGAGGTGCGCATCCCCGCACAGGACGTCCTCACCCGCGATCTGCCCGCCTTCCGCGACGACGTCCGCGCCACGTTCCTGCAGATCCAGACCGCCATGTGCCTCGGCCTCGCCGGGGCGGCCCTGGATGCGGCCGAGGCGGGGGCCGACGACGTGGCCCGCGAGGTCCTCGCCGAGGAGCTCTCCGCGGCGGCCGAGGACTGGCAGCACCTGCGCGGAGCACTCGCCGCGGGCGTGCGCGCGGCCTCCGCGGTGCGCGCGGGCGGCGCGGGCGGCCCCTCGGACGCCGCGTCGTCGGGTGCGCCTCCGTCGGGGGCGTCTCCGTCGGGTCCGTCTGTAGCGGGCGGGTCTCCGGCGGGTGCCGCGCCGTCGGCCCCCGTGCGGCCGACCGAGCTGGTGCGGGTGCGGCTCGAGGCCGCGCTGCTCACCGGCCGCGCCACCCGGCTCGAGCAGAAGATCGTCGGCGGTCGCGGCTACGCGCTCGCCTCCGACACCTCGCGCCGCGCCCGCGAGGCGGCGTTCCTGCCCGTCCAGTCACCGACCGAGACGCACCTGCGCCATCTGCTGGCCCGCGCCGGCGTCCCGGTCCCGACGGACGGGCACGCATGAGCAGCCTCGCGCTCCACGGGGTCACCCACCGCTATCCCGGCGGCGCCGGCCCCGTGCTGCAGGACCTGGACCTCGAGGTCGCCGAGCACGAGACCCTGTGCGTGCTCGGCGCCTCCGGGGCGGGGAAGTCGACCCTGGTGCGGCTGCTGGCCGACCTCGACCAGCCGCAGTCCGGACGCATCGACCGCGGCGCGGATCCGCGCCTGCCGGCGCTCGTCCCCCAGTCCCCGGACCTCTTCCCCTGGCTCACCGTCGCCGAGAACATCGCCCTCGGCGGCCGCTACTCCGCCAACGCCGGCCGGTTCCGCCCCGAGCGGGTCCCCGAATTGCTGGACGACCTCGGCATCGCCGAGCTCGCAGACGCCCTGCCGTCCGAACTCTCCGGCGGGCAGGCCCAGCGCGTCGCCCTCGGCCGGGCGCTCGCCGTCGACCCCGCGGTGGTGCTGCTCGACGAGCCCTTCTCCGCCCTGGACCCCGCGATCCGCGCCGACCTGCAGACCTGGCTGCGCGACGTGCTCACCCGCGTGCGGATCTCGGCGGTGCTGGTCACCCACGACGTCGACGAGGCGCTCGTGGTCGCCGACCGCATCGTCTACCTCGACGGGCCCCGCGGGATCACCGCCGACTGGACCCCGCGGAAGGACGGCACCACCCGCGAGGAGGTGCTCGCCCACTACCGGCGCGGCGCCGTCGTCGAGGCGGGCGCGTGACCCCTCGGCGCTCCTCGCGCACGCCGTCGGGCGCGCGGGGTCCGAGCCGACGCGCCGTCCTCGGCGGCGGAGGAGCGCTCGCGCTGTCCGGCCTCGCCGGC
>NZ_JAKJJW010000017.1:0-73853 GCF_025669985.1 Brachybacterium atlanticum
CACCGATGCACTTCCCGCGCTGACAGCCTGATCCCTATCGCCGAAGGATCGCTACACCACTTCCGGGGACTTGACCGTTGTCGTCATGGGAAAGCGGAAGAAATACACGCCGGAGTACCGCCGAGAGGCCGCGGCTCTGGTGCTGGATACGGATCGTCAGATCGCGCACGTGGCCGAGGAGATCGGCATGGGTGCGCAGCTGCTGGGCCGCTGGGTCCGGCAGGAACGCGAGCGCCGCGACCCGCTGCCGGGGACGGATACGCCCTTGGCCGCCGGGGAGCGGGAGGAGTTGAAGAAACTGCGGCGACGGGTCCATGACCTGGAGCGGGACAATGAGTTCCTGGGAAAAGCAGCAGCCTTCTTCGCGTCGAAGCCACCCGGACGGAACGGTTCGAGCTGATGGACGCGCAGAAGGCGAACTATGAGGTCACCCGCATGGCCAGGTTGCTCAGAGTGACGCGTCAGGGCTACTACGCCTGGCGCAAGCAGCGACAGACGGGCCCGGGCCCACGAGCGCGGCGCCGGGCAGAGATCGACCAGGCCGTGCGCGAGGCCTTCCGTGCTTCCGACGAGGTCTACGGGGCCCGCGGATCGCTCGCAAGCTCGCTGATCAGGGCGTGGTCCTCGACCGCAAGACGGTCGCCGCCTCGATGCGTCGGCAGGGCCTTGAAGGCACCAGCCCGCGCCGGTTCACCCCAGTGACCACGATCCAGGATCCCGCCGCCCGAGGCTTCGCCGATCACGCCCAGCGACGCTGGGACCAGGGACGCCTCGATGCGATCTGGACCAGCGACATCACCTACCTGCGCACCGGTGAGGGATGGCTCTACCTGGCCGCCGTCCGTGACGGCCACTCCCGGCGCGTGCTGGGGCGGGCGATGGACGAGTGCCAGGACGCCAGCCTCGTGGATCGGGCGCTACGCATGGCCCACACCCTGCGCGGCACCGTGCCCGAGGGCCTCGTGTTCCACGCCGACCGCGGAGTCCAGTACACCTCGCAGATGCTGTTTGAGACCTGCGAGGAGCTGGAGGTCCTGCAGTCCATGGGCCGGACCGGGGTGTGCTGGGACAACGCGATGGCCGAATCGTTCTGGGCCACGCTGAAGACCGAGTTCTACGACCGTCGCTCCTAGCCGACCCGGGCCGAAGCCCGCCGCGAGGTCGCTCGCTGGATCGAGATCGTCTACAACCGTCGCCGGCTGCACTCCAGCCTCGACTACACCAGCCCGGTCGCGTTCGAGAACGCCATCGACCACGACCAGGCCGAGACCGAAGAACACACCGATCAGGCCGAAGCAGCTTGATCAACCGTCAACGACTTGCGGGCACGCCCACTCCGCGCTCACGCCATCACCTCGGCGGTGCGTTGGAGGATCGTCTCGGCGTTCACGGGATGGCGGAGGTCGATCGTGACCTCACCAGACCAGGCGAGCGCGAAGACTGCCGCGTGCCACAGACTTTCATCTCCAGTCACGGGCCTGCGGGCAAGGATATTGCCCAACGTGGTTTCGGGCTCGTCCAATCTTGCCCGTACTTCTGGTAGGTACTCGTCGGGCAGTCGTCCGGGCCGGCGGCCGAGGGCAAGGAGCTTGATGTTGCGCAGCAGGATGGGGTCGCTGCCGGTGAAGACCTCGTAACGCCAGCCCTTGTCGCGACAGAGCCGACGCGTCCATTCGAACTGGGCACGAACCCGTGGCTTCTCGACGAGCGCAGCGGGCTTCACGTCGACGACGGTCGCCGTGCCGTCGTCATCGATCAGCAGCACATCGGGCACGTGCAAACGTGCGTCCGTACCGTCGAGGCCGGTGACTTGGAACGGCTGGGTACAGATTCTGGTCACTGCCGGATCGAAGTCCGCCAACCACAGTCGATCCAGCTCGAGCAAGCTCTCGTAGACCAGAGTTCGATCATTGGTCGCGGCCCAGAACAATCCTGGGTAGCTGCGTTGGCCCCGGTAGGTCGGCGGCACTCGCACGGGTAGTCCCTCGACGATCAGATCGGCACGTGCTTGCTCCCACGTCGTCGCGACCTCGTCGCCGGCGACGGTGCAGTACCGGAGGAACACCTCGCGTCCGCCCACACCTCCATCGTGCCCGTCAGACAGGTCGGCGAGAAATCTGACACGCACTGGCCAAGTAAGTGAGAACTGGCCAAGTTGGGCGAGAACCTACAACGCCGCCGAGACCGCGCCCGTGCACGCTCACGACGGATCTCGTACGGTGCTGAGCATGCGCCTCCTCCTTCTCCGCCACGGCCAGACGCCCTCCAACGTCGAGGGGATCCTCGACGCCGCCTATCCCGGGCCGGGGCTGACCACGCTCGGCCACACCCAGGCCCGTGCGGTCCCCGCCGCGCTCGCGCACGAGGACATCGCCGCCATCCACGTCTCCCGCCTGCTGCGCACCCACGAGACCGCGGCCCCGCTCGCCGCCTCGCGCGGGCTCAGCCCGCGCCTGACCGAGGGGATCGAGGAGATCCGCGCCGGGATCCACCAGGGCCGGCAGGACGCGGAGGCCGTCGACGCCTATCAGGACAACCACCAGCGCTGGAGCGCGGGCGAGCTCGAGGGCGGGCTGCCCGGCGGCGAGACCGGCCGAGAGTTCTGGGACCGCTGGACTCGGGCGCTGCGGCGCATCGCGGATCAGCACGCCGAGGACGCGACCGTCGTCGTGGTCAGCCACGGCGCCGCGATCCGCGTGTTCGCCTCGGTCGCCGGCGGGCTCGGCGCCGCCTCGCTGTCCGAGCGGCCGCTGTACAACACGGGCCTGGTCACCCTGGTGGGGGACCCGGCGGCGGGCTGGCGCGTCGAGGACTGGATCTCCAGCCCTGTCGGCGGCGAGCACCTGCTTCGCGATGCCGAGCACGACGTGACCGCCGACGACGCGGCCGACGCGAAGGCCTGAGGGCCGCCGCAGGTCACCGCGCCGTCGGCCAGGTGCGAGGAACCGGGGCTGTCCAGCTCGTCGTCGCAGCGGCGAAGGTGCTCTAGCTCCGGGGTCCGCCCGCCGTCGTCGGCGGGGGCGTGGTGCTCGGGGTCGGCGGGGTCACCATCGCGGATGGATGCTGTCCCGCAGCAGGGCGTCGTACGTCTCGTGCACCGCCGCGTCGAACCGGGCCAGGACGTCCTGCTCCGCGGTCGAGGTCGCGGAGCCCGCGGCGGCGTTCGCCCGGGCCTGCTCGCCGCTGCTCGCGCCGGGGATGACGGTGGTGACCCCGGGCTGCGCGAGGATCCAGCGCAGGCTCGCCTCGGGCAGCGCCATCTCCCCGTCGAGCGCCTGCTCGAGCCGGGCGACGGCCTCCAGGCCCGTCGCGTAGTCGACGCCGGAGAAGGTCTCGCCCTGGTCGAACGCCTCCCCGTGTCGGTTGAAGCGGCGGTGATCGTTCTCGGCGAACTCGCTCGTCGCGGAGAACTTGCCCGTGAGCAGCCCGGAGGCCAGCGGGACCCGGGCGATGACCGCCACGCCCTTGGCCCGCGCGAGGGGCAGCACCTCGTCCAGGGGCCTGAGGCGGAAGGGGTTGAGGATGATCTGGAGCGAGGCGAGGTGCTCGCGCTCGAGGCTGATCAGCGCCTCTTCGCAGGTCTCGACGCTGACGCCCCACGCGGCGATCCGCCCCTCCTCGACCAGCGCGTCGAGCACCTCGAACACCCGGTCGTCGCGGTAGATCGCCGGCGGCGGGCAGTGCAGCTGCACCAGGTCCAGGGTGTCCATGGCGAGGTTCTGCCGCGACCGCTCCACCCAGTCCCGCAGCGCCTCCTCGGTGAAGGACTCCGGCGCGAAGGGGTCCGCGCGTCGGGACGCCTTGGTGGCGAGGAACGGGAGGCCCTCGGCGGCGGTGGCGTCGGCGGCGACGCGGGCGCGCATCGCGCCGACGAGCCGTTCGCTGCGGCCGTCGCCGTAGACGTCGGCCGTGTCGAAGAAGGTCACCCCGGCCTCGAGGGCGGCGCCGAGCACCTCCTGGGCGGCGTCGTCGCCGACCTCGCCCCAGTCCGCGCCGATCTGCCAGCAGCCCTGGCCGATCACGGACAGCGGGCGGCCGAGGCGGGCAGGGGTGCGGTGCTGCATGGACATCGTCGACCTCGCGTTCTCCGGGCCGCCCCTCGATGGGCGGCGCTCGGGAGAGGAGTCTTCCAGACCGGCAGGCGCCCTCGCGCGCCGCGTTCGTGGGCGCTCACGGACCGCGGCCTCAGCCCACCGCCAGCGCGAGGGCGGCGCGAGCCTCCCGACAGCGCTGGGCGGCCACGGCGATCACCTCTGGGTGGTCGCCGAGCGGGGCGGAGACGAGGTCCGCGCCGGCCCGGTGGACGAGACCCGCGAAGTGCCCGGGAGCGAGGACGTAGCTCGCGGCGATCACGCGGCGCGCCCCGGCCGCGCGGGCCGCGGCCACGGCCTCCGGGAGACCGGGCGCGCAGCCGGCGCCGTAACCGGTCGTGACGGGAGCGGGCAGGCGCGCGGAGAGCAGGTCCCGCATCCGCTCCACGGCGCGAGCGGCCGCCGGGTCGGTGGAGCCGGCGGCGGCGAGCACCACGTGATCGCCTGGTCGGTGCCCGGCATCGCCGCCGCTCACGGCCGCCAGTCGGTCGCGCAGGGCCCGCACCAGGTGCCCGTCGGGGCCGAGGGGCTCGGCGGCCACGGCGCCGGGATGCGGGGCGACCGCGGCGGCGATGTCGACGGAGGTGTGGAAGCCGGTCGAGAGCAGCAGCGGCAGCACCACCACGGGTCCGCGCGACGCGGCGTCGGCGACGACCTCCGCGACCTCGGGCTGCTCGACGTCGACGTAGGCCTCCCGCACCGCGGCGTCCGGCACGGCGACGGCGAGCGCGGCACGGATCCGGGCGATCACGGTGCGGCCGGCCGGGGAGCGGGTGCCGTGGGAGCAGGCGACCAGGGTGGTCATGGGGCGTCCTCCTGGTGAGGGGCGGGCCGGCGGCTCCGAGGGGCGGCGGGCTGGTGGGCGTCGGCGGGGGCGGGATCGAAGTGCTGGACCACGGCGCGCACGAGCGCGCCCATCCGGCTGCGCGCGGGCAGCAGCGCGGGGATGCCGCGCGCCTCGAGCGGACCCGCGGTGAGGGGGCCGACGGCCGCCATCAGCAGCCGTCCGGCGCGGGCCTGGCCGGCGATGCCGGGCAGGGCGCCGGCCCGTTCGGCGGCGACCAGCCAGTTCTCGGTGCCGGGCGCGGCGGTGAACAGCACCGCGTCCACCTCGCCGGCGGCGGCGTCGAGCACGGAGCGGTGCACGGCCGCGGGGTCGCGCGGCGGCCCCCACCGGTAGACGGTCAGGGCCGTCACCTCCGCGCCGGCTCGCTCGAGCGCCTCGTCGAGGCCGTCGGCCCCGGAGCCGTGGTGCTGCACGGCGGCGCGGAGGCCGCGCAGGTCGTGGCCGGCGAGGTGGTCGATGATCTCGGCGGAGGTGCCGTCGGCGGCGACCCAGTCGACGTCGAGGCCGGCGCCCTGGGCGGCGCCGCGGGCCTTGGGGCCGCGGGCGAGGACGCGGGTGCCGGCGAGCGCGGTGCGCAGGGCGGGGGCGATGCCGGCGGCGTCGGCGGCCTCGAACCAGCCGCGCACGCCCACACCGGTGGTGGCGACCAGCAGCTGGGGCGGGTGCGCGATGAGCTCGGCGGTACGGGCCAGCAGCAGCGGGTCGTCGACGTGCGGGATCATGCTCATGGCGGGGGCGTGGCGGATCTCCGCGCCGTGGCGGGTCAGCGCCGCGGCGAGCTCGTCGGCTCGGCGGTCGAGGGCCAGCACGAGACAGCGGCCGGCGAGCGCGGAGGAGAGCCGGGCGGGGGTGCTCACGCCCCGCGCCCCGCGACGTGCGGTCCGGCGATCCGGGCCGACGCACCGGCGGGCGCCCCCGATGGGGAGAGGGCCGCGGCCGAGGAGCCGGCCGGCGCGCCCGCGACGATCCCCGCCGCGAGCGCCGACGGCGCCTCTCCGAGCAGGTCGGGCCTCGCGACCTCGCCGATCACGATCACGGCCGGGCTGCGCACCTGCGCCTCCTCCGCCGCGCGCACGGCGCGCTCGAGGGTGGTGAGGGTGGTGCGCTGGAGCGGGGTATGCCCGTTCTCGACGATCGCGACGGGCCGCTCCCCCGGCACGCCGTGGGCGCGGGCGGCGGCGACGAGGGCGGGCAGGGTCCGCACCCCCATCAGCACCACGGTGGTGATGCTGTCGTCGGCGAGCGCGGCGAGGGTCGCCGGGGACGGGCCGTGCGGCCCGGCGGCGTCGTGACCGCTGACCACGTGCACGCCTGCCGAGGTGCCGCGATGGGTGACGGGGATCCCGGCGGCCTGGGGCACGGCGAGGGAACTGGAGATCCCGGGGACCACCTCGACCTCGATCCCCGCCGCCCGGCAGGCGAGCACCTCCTCCCCGCCGCGGCCGAGCACGAAGGGGTCGCCGCCCTTGAGCCGCACGACCGTGCGTCCGGCCAGGGCGTGCTCGACCAGGAGCGCGCTGATCCGCTCCTGCGGGACGGGGTGATGGCCGGGGCGCTTGCCCACGTCGACCAGCAGCGCGTCGGGACGCAGCTCCGCGCGGATCTCGGCGGCGGGGCCGAGCCGGTCGGCGATCACCACGTCGGCCGCGCGCAGCAGGCGCAGGGCGCGCACGGTGAGCAGGTCCAGCGGACCGGGCCCGCCGCCGACCAGGGCGACGCGACCCGGCGCGCCGGTCACCGGGCGCCCCCGCGCAGCACGTACAGCTGGCCCTCGAGGATCCGCACGGGCCAGACGCGCAGCCGCTCCACGGCCTTCCCGCGGGTGTCCACGCAGGTGCCGGAGCGCAGGTCGAAGACCTGCTTGTACATCGGGGAGGCGACGGTGGGGCGGCCGCCGCGGGAGCCGACGATGCCGCGGGAGATGACGTTCGCGCCCGAGTAGGGGTCGTGGTTGTCCACGGCGCGCACGTCCCCGCCGGGCAGCAGGAACAGGGCGACCTGCTCCTCGCCGAGGAGGGCGGCGCGTCCGCGCTCCACCTCGAGGTCGGCCAGCGGGCACAGCCGCTCCCAGTTCGCGGCGAGCTGCGGGGCGAGGGCGGGGGTGGTGAGGGCGGTGCTCATCGTCGTACCTCCAGGGTCGTGCCGGCGATCAGGACGCGGGCGTCGCTGCGCTCCTCGGGCCGGGCGGGGCGGAGCTGGCCGCGCTCGGGGACATGGGCGAGGCCGGGGTCGGGGGTGGTGGGGGCGTTGACGAAGGAGCGGAAGCGGGCGAGCTTCGCGGGATCGGCGAGGGTCTCGGCCCATTCGTCGCGGTAGGCCGAGACGTGGCGGGCCATGGCGGCGTCGAGGTCCGCGGCCAGCCCCAGGGAGTCCTCCATGATCACCGCGCGCAGGGAGTCGATCCCGCCGTCGAGGGCCTCGACCCAGGGCGCGGTGCGCTGCAGCTTGTCCGCGGTGCGGAGGTAGTACATGAAGTACCGGTCCAGCGTGCGGATCAGGGTGTCGTCGTCCAGGCCCTCGGCGAGCAGCTCGGCGTGGCGCGGGGTCGCACCGCCGTTCCCGCCGACGTACAGGTTCCAGCCCTGGGCGGTGGCGATGATGCCCGCGTCCTTCCCGCGCGCCTCGGCGCACTCGCGGGCGCAGCCGGAGACGCCGAGCTTGAACTTGTGCGGGGCACGCAGGCCCCGGTATCGCAGCTCGAACCGCACCGCCATGGAGGTCGAGTCCTGCACGCCGTAGCGGCACCAGGCGGAGCCGACGCAGGACTTCACGGTGCGCAACGACTTGCCGTAGGCGTGGCCGGACTCGAAGCCTGCGTCGACCAGGCGCTGCCAGATCAGGGGCAGCTGCTCGAGGCGGGCGCCGAACATGTCCACGCGCTGCCCGCCGGTGATCTTGGTGTACAGCCCGAAGTCGCGGGCCACCTCCCCCACCGTGATCAGGCCCTCCGGGGTGACCTCCCCGCCGGGCATGCGGGGGACGACGGAGTAGGTGCCGTCCTTCTGCAGGTTCGCCATGACGTGGTCGTTGGTGTCCTGCAGCGTCGCGTTCTCGCCCTCGAGCACGTGGCCCTCGGGGACGAGGACGGCGAGAATGCTGGCGAGGACGGGCTTGCACACGTCGCAGCCGCGGCCGCGGCCGAACCGCTCGATGACGGCGCTGAAGGTGTCGAGGCCCGAGACGTGCACGGCGTCGAAGAGCTGGCGTCGAGAGAGGTCGAAGTGCTCGCACAGTCCCGTGGAGACGGCCTTGCCGAGCTTCGCGAGCTCGCCTGTGACCAGGGATTTCACCATGACGGTGCAGGAGCCGCAGGTGGCGCCGGCCTTGGTGCAGGCGGTGACCTCGGCGGCATCGGTGCAGCCCTGCTCGCGCACGGCGTGGCGGATCGTCCCGGCGCTCACGGAGGAGCAGGAGCAGACGATCGCCTCATCCGGCAGCTCGGGGGTGGGGGCGGAGCCGGCGCCGGCGGGCAGGAGGTGCACGGCCGGGTCGGCGCCGAGCGCTCCGCCCACGAGGGGGCGCAGGGAGCCGTAGGCGGAGGCGTCGCCCACGAGCATCCCGCCGAGCAGGGTCTTCGCGTCGTCGGAGAGGACGAGCTTCTTGTGCACGCCGGAGACGGGGTCGGTGTAGACGACGTCGAGGGCGCCGGGGGTGGTGGCGAAGGCGTCGCCGAAGGAGGCGACGTCCACTCCGGAGAGCTTGAGCTTGGTGGAGAGGTCGTAGCCGTCGAAGGTCGCGTCCCCGCCGAGGATCCGGTCGCAGACCACCTCGGCCATGGCGTATCCGGGGGCGACCAGGCCCACGCACTGCCCGTCGAAGGCGGCGACCTCGCCGATCGCGTGGATGCGGGGGTCGGAGGTGGTGCAGGCCGCGTCGATCCGCACCCCGCCGCGCTCCTCGCAGGAAAGGCCCGCCGCGCGGGCGAGCTCGTCGCGGGGGCGCACGCCGACGGTGAGGACGACGAGGTCGGCGGGCACCTCGTCGCCGTCCCGGAGGAGGACGGACTCGACCGCTCCGTCGGGACCGGGGCGGAGCGCGGTGGTACGGGCCTCGGTGCGCACGGCGATGCCGCGGGCCTCGATGAGGCGGCGCAGCACCGCCCCGGCGGGCAGGTCCAGCTGCGCGGACATGAGCCGGTCGCTGGACTGGAGCACGGTCGCCTCGGCGTCCATGCCCTGCAGGGCGCCGGCGGCCTCGAGGCCGAGCAGTCCACCGCCGACGACGACTCCGCGCACGGGGCGGTCCAGGGCCGCGGCCCGCTCCTGGACGTGGCGGCGCAGGTCCTCGACGTCCGCCAGGGTGCGGTAGACGAAGCTGCCGGGCAGCTCCGCGCCCTCGACGGGGGGCCGGGCGGCGACCGAGCCGGTCGCGAGGACCAGGTGGTCGTAGGCGTGGACGGTGCCGGAGGCGGTGGTGACGGTGCGGGCGCCGGTGTCGATCGCGGTGGCCGCGTCGTCGTCGTGGAGGGTGACGCGGGGGTCGGCGAAGATCGTGGCCGGGAGCGCGAGATCCTCGGGGCTCTCCCCGTCGAAGAAGCGGGTCAGGCCCACCCGGTCGTAGGGGCGGCGGGCCTCGTCGCCGAGGACGGTGATCTCCAGACGGTCCTCCGCGCGGGTCACCAGGGAGTCGACCAGGCGGTGCGCCGCCATGCCGGCGCCGATCACGACGATGCGGGCGCTCATCGGGTCGCCCCCACCAGGTCGGCGGTCTCGGTGGGTCCGACGGCCGACGGGTCGGCGGGCGACGCCGCCGGGAGGTCGGTCGGGACTGCGGGCGCGGTCGCGGTCGAGGCGGACTCGGCGGGGAGCGCCGCGGCGTCGGTCGTCGGGGTGCTGCGGCGGCGGTGGGCGAGGTAGAGCGGCAGGCCCACGAAGGTCAGGCCGCCCACGAGGTTGCCGATCACGGTGGGGATCTCGTTCCAGATCAGGTAGTCCATGAGGGTGAAGTCCGCGCCGAGCAGGAGGCCCGAGGGGAACAGGAACATGTTCACGATGGAGTGCTCGAAGCCCATGTAGAAGAAGAGCATCACCGGCATCCACATGCAGGCGATCTTCCCGAGCATGCTGTCGGACATGAACGCGCCGACCACGCCGGTGGAGACCATCCAGTTGCACAGCACGCCGCGCACGAACAGGGTGAGCATCCCGGCGGCGCCGTACTCGGCGTAGCCGACGGTGCGGCCGTGGCCGATCTCGGAGATCGCCTCGCCCACGGCGCTGGGCTCGGTGGCGAAGCCGTAGGTGAAGTAGATGGCCATGAGCACCGCGACGGCGACGGCGCCGATCAGGTTGCCCAGGAACACCAGGCCCCAGTTGCGCAGCATCGCGGGGAGGGTGACGCCGTCTCGGCGGGCGAGCCAAGCGAGGGGCACCAGGGTGAACACCCCGGTGAGCAGGTCGAAGCCCATCAGGTACAGCATGATGAAGCCGACGGGGAAGAGCAGCGCGCCGAGCAGCGGCTGGCCGGTCTGGGTGGAGACGGTGACGGCGAACGCGGCGGCCAGCGCCAGGATCGCGCCGCCCATGATCGCCCGGAGGATCGTGGCGCCAGTGGAGTAGGAGGCCTTCGCGGCGCCGGCGGCGGTGAGCCGGTCCACCAGGTCGGCGGGCTGGACGTAGGACATGGCAGCTCCTGGGACTCGGGGAGAGTGGTCATGTCCCGTGCGCCTGCAGCGGGATGCGGCCATCCTGTGGCTCCCGGGCCCGGGGGTGAAGACCAGGAGGGGCCCGTGACCTTCTCGTGACATGGGGTCTCAGGGGAGGTCCGCGGCGGGAGCCCCCCGCTGCTCCCGGGAGCACGGGAAGAGGAACGGCACGTGAGGCGTTGATCCCGTGGGTGCCGGGCGAGCCGGCACGGCACCCTCACTCGACGAAAGGTGCCCCCATGACCGTCCCGCTCTCGATCCTCGACCTCGCGACCGCCGCGCGCGACCAGACCCCGGCGGACGCGCTCGAGGGCACGGTCGCCCTGGCCCGAAAGGCGGAGGAGGCCGGGTACAGGCGGGTCTGGTACGCCGAGCACCACAACATGGCGTCGATCGCGTCCTCTGCGACCTCGGTGCTGATCGCCCACGTCGCCGCGCACACCAGCACCATCCGGCTCGGCGCGGGCGGCGTCATGCTTCCCAACCACTCCCCGCTCGTGATCGCCGAGCAGTACGGCACCCTCGAGACGCTCCACCCGGGCCGGATCGACCTGGGCCTCGGCCGTGCGCCGGGCACCGACCAGAACACGATGCGCGCGCTGCGCCGCAGCGGCTCCTCCGCCGACTCCTTCCCCGAGGACGTCATGGAGCTGCAGGGCTACCTGCAGGGCCGGTCGCGGATCCCGGGCGTGGACGCCTACCCGGGCAAGGGCACCGACGTCCCGCTGTTCATCCTCGGCTCCTCGCTGTTCGGCGCGGGTCTCGCCGCCGCGCTCGGGCTGCCCTATGCCTTCGCCTCGCACTTCTCCCCCGGCGCCCTCCACGAGGCGATCGCGCTGTATCGCCGCGAGTTCCAGCCCTCCGAGCAGCTCGAGAAGCCCCACGTCATCGCCGGCTTCAACGTGATCGCCGCCGACGATCGGGCCGACGCCGAGCGCCAGCAGCACGAGATGATGCGCGGCCGGGTGGCGCTGCTGCTGCGCCCGGGCACGGAGTACACCGACGAGCAGGCCGACGAGCTGCTCGCCGCGCCCCAGGCCCAGCACCTGCACCAGATGGCGACCTACAGCGCCGTCGGCACGCCGGACGTGGTGCGGGACCAGGTCGCCGAGTTCGCCGATGCCACCGGCGCCGACGAGCTGATCATCGCCCACCAGGGCCCGAGGGTGGAGCAGCGGCTGCGGTCGGCGGAGCTGCTGGCGGAGGCGTACATGCAGTGAGGGTCCCCCTCGGCCGCGGCCTGCGCCGCCGCCCTCACTCGTCGGGGTCGTACCGCCCCTGGGTGGGGAGGGTGTCCCAGAAGGAGGTGTCGGCGGCCTGGATGGACCCGTCGGCGATCGCGCGGGTCGTCTCCTCGAGGGTGATGACCGTCTGCCGGATGAGGTAGCCGCTGCTGCGGGCACCGAGCACGTAGCTCTCGCCGGAGTGGTCGGCCATGCCGCGCATCTCGAACAGGAGCGTGGCGATGTCGTACTCGACGGCGAGGCCGTTGCGACTGATGGTCTCGGCGGAGCCGCCGTTGTACTTGCCGATCAGCCCCCAGCCGGTCGAGTCGACCGCGTCGTACACGACGGCGCCGAGCTGCTTGGAGCGCTCGACGAGCTCGGCGGAGGCGTTCGGGGCGGTGGGGTACAGGATCGAGCCGGAGACCCAGTCCTCGCCGATCGCGCTGTAGGCGCCCTGGTGGTGGAGGTCGATCATGTAGTCGATGTCGTAGGCGCCCAGCACGTTCTCGTGCAGCGCCTGGGTCTCGGGCTGGAGCCGGTCGACGTGGTCGCGGTTGAGATCGACTTCGCGGGCGTTGTAGCGGGTGAGGTGGCGGTCGCCGTGGGCGATGTAGCCGTCGAGGGAGAAGTCGACGTCGCCCATCGCGCCGTCGGGGTTGAGCATCGGGACGACGAGGACGTTGACGCCGTCGAGCACATCGCGGTTGCGGCCGGTGCCGAGGTGCTTGATGAACTCGAGCGCTCCCTCGGTGGTGAGCTGCTCGTTGCCGTGCTGCTGGGTGAGGAAGAGGATCGTGGGGTTCGCGGGGTCGCCGATCCACGAGGCGAGGTAGAGGTCGCGGCCCTTCACCGACTGCCCGATGACGTCCAGCCTCATCGCCGGCTGCTTGTCGGCCTGCTTGTGGAGGAACGCCGCGACGTCGTCGTAGGTGGAGAGGTGGGCGGTGGTGATGTTTCCGTTGCCGCCCCATTCGGGGCCCTTGCCCACGGCGTGGGCCGCGGCGGGGAGGGTGAGGAGGGGGAGGGCCGTCATGGCACCGATGACACGTCGTCGTGTGAAGTGGGTCATGCGCCATAGCCCACCACGGGGCGCCGTTCGTCTCAAGGGACGATTCGGACAGGTTCCGACCGAATCGGAGACGGCGCAGGTCAGGGCGAGTCCGCACCGGGTCTCGCCGCCGGCGCGGGGCACGCGGCGTCGGGCGGATCGGCTCTACGATCTCCTGCGACCCCTCCCCCCACCCCGCAGGAGCACTCCGCCATGACCTGGACCCCCACCGCCGATGACGATCGTCGCTTCCTCTCCCTCGCGATCGAGCAGGCGCAGAAGAGCTGGGACGAGGGCGGGGTGCCGATCGGCGCGGTGCTGGTCCACGACGGGCAGGTGCTCGCCGCCGGTCACAACCAGCGCGTGCAGAAGGACTCCGCGATCCTCCACGGCGAGACCGACACGATCGAAAAGGCCGGGCGTCTGCGCGCGAGCGTGTACCGGGAGTCGGTGCTGTACACGACCCTGTCGCCGTGCATCATGTGCTCCGGCACCGCGCTGCTGTACGAGATCCCGCGGATCGTGGTGGGCGAGAACCGCACCTTCGAGATGGCCGAGGACCTGCTGCGCGAGCGGGGCGTGGTCGTGGACGTGCTCGACGACCCGAACTGCATCGCGCTGATGGAGCGGATGATCGCCGAGCGGCCCGAGATCTGGAGCGAGGACATCGGCGTGGAGACGGGCGAGCTCAGCACGTCGGCCGACGGCGCGGGCGCTGCCGGCGCCGAGGGCTCCGACATCGACGGCGCCAGCCGGTGACCGCGGCCGAGCTGCGCGAGGAGGCGGGCACGGAGCCCGTCGACCCCGACTACCCGGTCACCCCGGTCCCCGCCTCGGCGCGGCGCGGCGTCGTCTCGATCTCGGTGGTGCTGATCGGGTTCACCGTTTTCGCGCCGACGCTCATGGCCGGCGCCTCGATCGGGGCGGCCTTCCGCTTCAGCGAGTTCCTGGCGGTGCTGCTGGTGGGTTCGCTGGTGCTCGGCGCGTACGTCGCCGCGATCGGCTTCCTGGGTGCCCGCACGGGGCTGACCACCGTGGTCATGTCCCGCTACACCTTCGGCACCGCCGGGTCGAAGCTGGTCTCGGTGCTGCTGGGCGGCACGCAGATCGGCTGGTACGGGGTGGCGGTCGGCTCGATCGGGCAGATGACCGCGCTGGCCTTCGGCTGGCAGAGCGCCTGGGCGCCGGCACTGGTGATGATCGGTGTCTCCGCGCTGATGATGTTCACGGCGCTGTACGGCTACGAGGGCATGTACTGGGTCTCGCTGATCTCCACCCCGCTGATCCTGGTGCTCGCCTTCTGGATCACCGCCCTCGCGCTCGGCGAGGTGGGCGGTTGGCGGGGGCTGTTCGACATCGCGCCCACCACCTCCATGACCTGGGCCGCGGCCGTGACGACCGTGGTGGGCACCTTCGCCTCCGCCGGCACGCAGGCCGCGAACTGGACCCGGTTCGCGAAGCGCGGCCGCGACGCCGTGCTCGCCTGCGGGCTCGGCTTCGTGATCGGCAACGGGCTGATGGTGTTCTTCGGCGCCGTCTCCGCCCTCGCCTTCGGCGAAGGCGACTTCACCACCCTCCTGCTGGGCATGGGCATGATCGGCTGGGGCCTGTTCTTCCTGTTCGGGAACCTGTGGAAGTCCAACGCGGATGCCGCCTACGCCTTCGGCGTCGCCGGGGCCGAGCTCGCCAACGCGCGGCGCAAGGGCCCCTTCATCATCGGCGGCGTCGCGATCGGCACCGTGCTCGCGCTGCTCGGCGTCGAGGGGCACATCGTGGGCTACCTCAGCCTCATCGGCATCCTCATCCCGCCGGTGGGCGGAGTGCTGATCGGCGACTGGATCGCGAGGTGGCGCGGCGGGCAGCCGGCGCTGTCCACGCTCACCGAGAAGGTGCGCTGGCAGGCGCTCGTGCCGTACGTGCTCGGCTGCGTGGTGGCGTGGGTGTCGAACGAGTACGGCATCGGGATCGCGCCGCTGAACGGGATCGTCGTGGCGCTGGTGGGGGCGTGGGGGTTGGGGGTCCGGGCGAAGCGAGAGCTCACTCTCGCCACATAGGCACCCATACGTCCTCCGGCTTTCGCTGCGCCTGTCACCGACTCTTCGTACGATCGACGGTGTCGGCCCAGACAGAGGAGCATTCGCGGTGGAGAGTCCAGTCATCCGAGTCGTCGGCGCCATCATCGAACGAGACGGTGCGGTCTTCGCCGCCCGACGCAACGCCGAGCGCAGTGCTGGTGGGCTATGGGAATTCCCCGGCGGGAAGATCGAAGCGGGAGAGACCGCCGAGGACGCGCTGCGCCGCGAGCTCCAGGAGGAGTTGGGCGTCGACGTCGCCGTCGGCCCGTTCGTCGACCGGAGCCTGAGCGAAGTCGGCACTGCGCGCATCGAGCTCTCCTGCTACGCCGCGCAGTTCACAGGCGAGGATCCCACCGCCAGCAGCGACCACGACGCGATGCAGTGGGTGCCCCTCACGGGGCTGTCCTCGCTGCAGTGGGCGCCTGGCGACGTTCCACTCCTTGACGGTTTGCCAGACCGGCTCGCCTCACTTCGCCGCGAGCCCGAGGCGGAGTGATGGAGGCGCAGCAGGCCCTGGACCCCGGCCTCTACGAACTTCTCCTCACCACGGGCCTCACCAAGGCGGTCCAGTCGACCGAAGAGCAGGGCTTCCTCACCCCGACGGAAGACGTCGACGACGCAGATGTCGCGCACGTCCTCACTCAGCACATCGCACGGACCGTCGAGCAGGCGTTGAAGACTGCACCCCGTGAGGAACGCATCGCCCTCGCGAACCGCCTCCTCTCTGCGCTGCCCTCCTCTGCCCCGGATCCCGAAGTGTCTCCTGGACCGCGTTTCCTTACCTCGGTGACGCCACCGGAGACACCGCTCCTGCCCCGCCCATCAACGCCACTCAGCGACGTCGCGCTCTTCACGAACTCGCGAATGGATCCGCAGCTCGGCTCGGAACTGCGCCTCGAGATGGCGAGCGCGGATCGAATTGACCTGCTGTGCGCGTTTGTGCAGTGGAGCGGGATCCGGGTGCTGGAATCAGCTTTGCGCGAGGCGGCTGAGCGCGGAGTGCCCATCCGGGTTCTGACTACCACGTATATCGGTGCCACGGACCGGAAGGCGCTGGACTACTTCGTGCGCTCTCTGAACGCCGAAGTGCGGGTGAACTACGACGCGCAGTCCACCCATCTCCACGCGAAGGCGTGGATGTTCCATCGGTCCAGCGGTTACACCACCGCGTATGTGGGCAGCTCGAACATGAGCCGGGCAGCGCTCGTCGACGGACTGGAATGGAACGTCCGTCTCTCGCACCTCGCGACTCCGACCCTGGTCGACAAGTTTGAGTCGACCTTCGAGACCTACTGGGACGACGCGGCGTTTGCGCCGTACAACCCAGACACTGACGCCGAATTCCTCGATGCACTCCTCGCGAAGAACAGCGGCCGCGCCTCCGCGACAGACCTGTCGATCAGCCATCTCGACGTGCGTCCATACCCGCATCAAACAGAGATGCTGGATGACCTCGCCGCCGAGCGGGAGGTGCACGATCGACACCGCAACCTGCTTGTCGCAGCAACAGGCACGGGCAAGACCGTGGTTGCAGCGCTCGACTACAAGCGCTTGCGGACGTCGGACGCCGACCAACCGACCATCCTCTTTGTCGCGCACCGCAAGGAGATCCTCGAGCAGTCCCTGAGGACCTACCGCGACGTTCTGAAGGACGGCGCGTTCGGGGAGCTGTTCGTCGACGGGCGGAAGCCCATCCGGCGGCGGCATGTCTTCGCCTCGATCCAGTCGTTGCAGCAGGCCGGCGAGCTCGAGCGATGGGCGCGCGATCACTTCGACATCATCGTCATCGACGAGTTCCATCATGCCGAGGCGGCGACGTACCGCAAGGTCCTCGATTACTTCACCCCCAGGGAACTCCTTGGGCTCACCGCGACACCCGAGAGGGCCGACGGGGTGGACGTGGCTCAGGAGTTCTTCGGCGGTCGCGTGGCGAGCGAGCTGCGGCTGTGGGACGCGCTCAGCGCCGACCTGCTTGTGCCTTTCCACTACTTCGGGATCGCCGACGGGGTGGACCTCAGCGGGCTGCGATTCACCCGCGGTGCGTACAACACTGACCAGCTGAACAGCTTGTACACCGGCAACGATGCTCGAGCCTCCAAGGTCCTGCAGGCCCTGCGAGACAAGGTCACTGATCCGAGCCGAATGCGCGCGCTCGGCTTCTGCGTCAGCGTCGAGCACGCTCGTTACATGGCCGAGGTGTTCCGTCGCGCCGGGCTCCCCTCGCTGGCGCTCAGCGGCGCCTCCGGGTCCGATGAGCGGCAGGAGGGCCTCGCAAAGCTGCGGCGCGGCGAGATCGTGTGTCTGTTCGCTGTCGACCTCTTCAATGAGGGCCTCGATATCCCGATGATCGACACGGTCCTGATGCTGCGCCCGACGCAGTCCGCGACGATCTTCCTCCAGCAGCTCGGGCGTGGCCTCCGGCGTGCGGACAACAAGGCTGTACTCACCGTGCTCGATTTCGTCGGGCTCCAGCACACGAACTTCCGCTTCGACCTGAAGTACCGAGCGCTCACTGGTCTCTCGCGGAACCGGCTCGAGCGCAGCATTCGCGAGGGGTTCCCGTTCCTCCCTCCCGGAACGCAGATCGTCTTCGACCGCGTTGCGCAGGACATTGTGCTCTCGAACGTGAAGAAGCAGCTCAAGCTTTCCACGCGCGATTTGGTGGCGGACGTCCGTCAGCACAAGCCGGCCGACGCCACCCCGAGGGACTATGACTTGGGCTCTTACCTGCACGCGGCAGAGCGGTCTCTCGCTGACATCTACGGTCCGGGGACGCGCAGTTTGAACAGTCAGAAGCGTTCGGCGAGCTGGTCCACTCTCGTGGACTGGGCCTTCCCCGCCGACCGGGGAGGGCCGCTCTCAGACACGGACGACGCCCTCCTGCGCCGCGTGGGGACGTTGACGCACGTCGACGATCCTGACCGGATCCAGGCGTACCGCCAGCTTCTCACCGCGCCAACTCTCCCCGCCGGGATTGAAAAGGATCTGCACGCCTCGATGCTGGTGAACTCCTTCTGGCCCAACGGGGAGCGGAGCATTCGTACCGGCCTCGACGAGCTACGGTCACACGCGTCGGTAATCGAGGAGCTACTCCACCTGCTCGCGTTCCAGGAGCAGTCTTCTCGAGTCCGCCCGGAAGCACTGACTGGTTCAGTCGCGGACTCCCCGCTGCGATCGCATGCGAGGTACTCCCGCGAGGAGCTCCTGGCCGGATTGGGGCTTGGCACCCTGGACGCCGGCGCTCCAGGCTCGATCCGCGAAGGCGTGAAGTGGCTCCCCGGCATGAACGTGGACGCGCTACTGGTGACGCTCAAGAAGTCCGAAGCGGACTACTCCCCCACCACCATGTACCGCGACTACGCCATCAATCAGCAGCTCTTCCACTGGGAGTCCCAGAGCACGACAAACGTGGAGAGCCCCACGGGGCAGCGATACATCAACCACGCAACGCGCGGCTCCAGCGTCGTCCTCTTCGTGCGGCGCACGAAGACCGGCGACATCGGCACCGAGCCCTACACCTGCCTCGGCACGGCCCAGTTCCAGCAGGCGACGGGGTCACGGCCGATGCAGATCGTGTGGCGGCTGGACCGGACGATGCCTGCGGATCTCTTCATGGAAGCCCGGGCGGTGGCGTAGGCGCGTCCAACCGGCCGGGTCTTAAAGGTCGCGACGACGAGCGACCGGCACCACCCCAAACCCCCAAAGCCCCGCCACCGGCAGCAGCGGCCACCACCACGTCACACCGCTCTCCCCCACCACGCCCACTGACGCCATCACCGCGAGCCCCGCGATGACGCACACCGCCGCGGCGATCGGCTTCCACACCGGCGGTGCGGGACGGTCGTCGCCGCGCGGATCCTCGAAGCGCCCCATCACGAGTACGACTACGCCGGTCAGGGCGAGCAGCACGAGCGCCCACAGCGGCCGCGTCGCCCACCACAGCCCCGTCAGCGGCTCGGGCAGCAGCGCCCGGGCGTCGAGTGCGAGGAGCAGATGGGCGAGGCCCACCATGACGGTGAGGTGCCACAGGAACCAGGTCATGATCCGCTGGTTCACGAGCACGGTGACGAACCACAGCCTCGGCCGGCGCAGCAGCGCCTCGAGCGGCTTCTCGAGGGAGAGCACGAGCCCGGCCTGGAGCATGCCGAGGAACGCCATCGTCACGCGCGTGGGGCTCGAGTTGGAGATCGCGTCTCCCCCGGCGGTGATCATCGAGACCGGATACGGGCCCACCAGCACGAGCAGCAGCAGACCGACCAGACCGATCGCAGCCAGCAGCATCCGTCGGCCGATGCCCGAGAGTCGGCCGTCGAGCCAGGCGTAGCCGACCTGGTGGAACGCCGCCCAGACGAGGAGATAGTTCGGGTAGCCGAGCAGCGGCTGGTCGGCGGCGATGCTGATCGCGTCGACGATCCCGGCGAGCGCGATGCCTCCCACGATGGACCACCACCCGAATCGCTCCCACAGCCAGAGGCACGGCGGGCCCACGAGGATCACCATCAAGTACGCGGCGAGGAACCAGGTGGGGATCAGCGCCATCTGGGAGGCCAGCTGCACCGTCGCATGCGGGGCGCCGAGCGCGACCGCGACCACCCCGATCGCGAGCCAGGCGAGCAGCAGCGGGATCAGCGGGATGCCCAGGCGTCGGAGCCTCGTGCGCAGCCACTCGGCGTAGCCGATCTCCTTGCGCCTCGCGGAGCGCCAGGAGAGCCCGTTGGAGTACCCGCCGACGAGGAAGAAGATCGGCATGACCTGGAACAGCCAGGTCAGCGGGTGGGTCCACCGCGCGCCATCAAGAACGCCGTGCGGGAGGATCCCGCCGTCGGGGTCGACGGCGATGATCGTCCAGTGCCCGAGGACCACCACCGTGATCGCGGCGGCGCGCAGGAAGTCGACGACCCGGTTGCGGGAGGCGGGGGTCGCGGCGTCGACCTTCTCGGCGCGGCTCGGGCGCGTGCTCGTCATCGGGTCCTCTCCGTCGTCCCTGCGGCGGCGGAGCCGCTGGAAGTGGCGACAATCTACCCCGAGCTCCGCACTCCGCACGCGGGACCGGCTCGCTCTGGCGTCCCCGGCAAGAGCGCTTCCGCGCCTCGGCAGGGTCTGCGAGGCTCAGTCCATGACCGCACACCATCACGCCTCGCACGCTCACGCGCCCGCGCACGCCGAGCCGGACCCCGATCTCTCCCCCACCGAGTACTGGGAGCAGCGCTACTCCGGCAGCGAGCGGGTCTGGTCAGGGAAGGTCAACGCGACCATGGCGTCGGTCGTCGCCGAGCTGTCACCAGGCACGGCGATCGACCTCGGCTGCGGGGAGGGCGGAGACGTGCTGTGGCTCGCCGAGCAGGGTTGGACCGCACTCGGACTCGACATCTCCGCCACCGCCGTCGGCCGTGCCCGTGACGAGGCCGCCGCGCGAGGCCTCGACGGAGCGAGCTTCGAGGCCGTCGACCTCGACGCCTGGGAACCGGAGCCTGCATCGGTTGACCTGGTCACCGCGAGCTTCTTCCAGTCGAACGTGGCGCTGGACCGCATCGCGATCCTGCGCCGTGCGATGACTGCGCTGCGCTCCGGCGGGCGCCTGGTCGCCGTCTCCCACGCCGCGCCGCCCTCCTGGGCGAAGGACCACCCGGCGACGATGGTCTCCGTGCAGGACGAGGCGGCACAGCTCGGCGGCTCGGCCGAGGAGTGGGAGGTCGAGCTCGCCGCGGAGCGGCCGCGCGCCGCGATCGCCCCCGACGGCTCGGCGGGCGAGCACCTCGACGCGGTGCTGGTGCTGCAGCGGCGCTGACGACCGCTCGCCCTCAGCGGGTACAGCGGGCAGGAGCGGGACGCCCTCGTGGAGCGCGGGCATGACCAGTCAGGTCATGCCCGCGCCGTCGGCCTCACTCGCAGCCGACCCCGTCGCCGTCGCGGTCCAGCTTCCTGCTGTAGCCGGGGTCGCCGGCGTGCACGGGGGCCGCACCGGCCGCGCGCGCGGCGTCGCAGTTCTTGTAATAGGCGCTGCCGCCACCGGAGCCGCTGTCGTTCGACTCCTCCTTCGGGGCAGGCTCGTAGACCGGGGCGGGGGCCGGCGCCGGCTCGGGCTCGGGCTCGGGCTCCGGGGCAGGCTCGGGCTCGGGGGCCGGCTCAGGCTCAGGCTCCGGCGCGGGCTCCTCCTCGGTCGCGACGACGTCTCCCTCACCGGCCGCGGGCCACTGGTCGTCGTCCTCGATCGCGAGGAAGCCCTCGCAGTCGCTGAGCACGCGCTCCATGGCGTCGGCCTCGGCGGGCTTGACCCAGAGGTCGTACTTGTCCTTCACGGCGATCTGCCGGGCGACGTACTCGCAGCGGTAGTCCTTGAGCGGCGGGAGCCGGGTGGCGGCGTCGCCGTCGCCCTTCTGCCGGTTCAGGCTGGACTCGACGGCGAGCAGGTTCAACGGGTCGTTGGCGAACTCGCGGCGGGTCTGCTCGTCCCAGCTCGCGGCGCCGGTCTGCCAGGCGTCGGAGAGCGCGACGACGTGATCGATGTCCACCGTGCTGTTCTCGCGGTCGAAGTCGACGGTGTCGCCGCTGTACGGGGAGTCGAGGGTGCCGCGCTGGACCACGCAGCCGTTCGTCCCGCCCTTGAGGGTGATCGCGGTGAGGTCGCGGCGCAGGATGTCGTTGCGGGTGTCGCAGCCGTTGCGGTCCATATCGTCGCGCCAGCCGAACAGCTCGCGGTCGTAGTCCGTCTTCGGGGCGCGGCCCTTCTCGTCGAGGCCGGCGAGCTGGGCGAGAGCGGTGCCCTCGGCGGCGACGGGCTCCGGGGTGGGGGCGGGCGTGGTCGCAGGTGCCGCGGTGGTCGGGGCCTCGGTGGTGGGAGCCTCTGTCGTCGGCTCCGCCGTGGTGGGCTCCACCGTGGGGGCCGCGGCCTCTTCGAGAGCGGCGGGCTCAGCTGCGGTGATCTCGGCGGGCGGGGGCGTCGGGGCGGTCGCGCCGAGGATCATCATGCCCAGGAACCCAAGCGTGACCGCAGCGGAGATGGCGCGGGCGGGCCACTTCATGGCGTCGAACTCGCGCAGAGGGCGGCCCTTGGCGTCCTTGACCTGCCCGATGCTCAGCAGCACCAGGTCGACCAGCCACCAGATGAACAGCCCGCCGAAGGTGAGGAGCTTCAGCAGGCCGGTCTTCCACTTGCCGAGGTAGAAGCGGTCCGCGCCCCACGCGCCCAGCAACAGCGAGAGCACCCAGGTGATAGGGAAGCTCTTGGCCGGTGCCTGCACGGGTCGCTGCGGCTGCTGCCGCGCGGAGGCCGGCTGGAAGTGCAGGCCGTCCTTCGGGGCCTGGCCGTAAGACGGCGCCGAGGGCCAGCCATGGCCGTCATCAGGGCGCGGCGGAGTCGGGTTCTGAGCGTTCATGCCCATCCTTCGTGATCGTCACCGATGTCCGTGCACGGCACGGACCGGGGCGTCAGCGGCAGCCGCCCGTCCCCCCTCGTCTCCCCACCGGAGACACTCGAAGATTACGATTCAACGACCACAGACGACCAGGACTTTCGTCCGAAGTCGCAGACATCACACGAATGTTCAGAAAAGTACGGGACGGGCTCCCGCGCCGTCTCCCTCGTCGCGCACGGCGGCAGGCTCTTGTCGGTGCAGCAGCTGCCCGCCGCGCTCCTCAATGCGTCACCGTCGTCTGCTGGTACAGCGTGAGCGCCAGCCGGCCGTCCACCAGCGTGTAGTGGCTCGACATCAGGGCCACGAAGGGCTCCTCCTCGCCGTCACGGGCGGCGGTCGCCCGATAGACCAGCGCCGCGCTGCCCTCCCCCGTCGGCACCAGGCGTGCGTCCTCGAGGGTGAAGGCGCTCCAGGCGGGCGAGTCGTCGAGGGTCGCGGCGACGGTTTCGCGGTCCAGGACCATGCCGTTGACGAGGATCATCACCGCGTCGGCCGTCATCAGCGCGCCGTAGAAGCGGCCTCCGTCGTGCCGGGTGAGGGACTCCCAACCGCGGTGCTCCAGGGCAAGCAGTGCGTGGAGCGTCAGCGGATTCTCCGTCATGTCGTCTCCTCGGTCGTCGCGTCGGCGCGGGCCCTGCGGGCACCGTACCGAGGCGGCGGGACCCTCCGCCATGCGCCGCCCGTCGTTCACGGCAGGATCGCGTCCGTGTACCCGCCGTCCACGCGCAGCGCCCCGCCGGTCGTCGCCGACGCGAGCGGCGAGGCGAGGTAGACGACCATGTTCGCGATCTCCTCGGGCCGGATCAGGCGCTGCAGCAGCGACTGCGGACGGTGCAGGCGCATGAACTCGGCCTCCGCCTCCTCCCAGGGCAGGGACGGATCCACCAGCTCGTAGACGAAGTCCTGCACGCCCTCGGTGTACGTGGGCCCGGCGATCACGGAGTTCACGGTGACGCCGGTGCCGGCGGCGTCCTTCGCGAAGCCGCGGGAGACGGCCAGCAGCGCCGTCTTGGAGACGCCGTAGTGGATCATCTCGGCCGGGGTGACGATCGCGGAGTCGCTGGCGATGTTCAGCACCCTCCCCCAGCCGCGCTCCTTCATGCCCGGCAGGGTCGCGCGGATCAGCCGCACCGCGGCCATCACGTTCACGTCCCAGTAGCGCTGCCACTCGGCGTCGCTGATCTCGAGCGCCGGCGCGGCGGCGAAGATGCCGAGGCTGTTCACCAGAACGTCCACCTCGCCGGCGGCCTCGAGCGCGGCGGCGAGCCCGTCCTCCGCGGTGACGTCGCCGGGCGCCGCGACCAGCCGCGACGGGTCGACCCCGCCACCGACCAGGGCCTCGAGAGCCTTCTGCACCCGCTGTGCACTGCGGCCGTTGACCGCCACGCGCGCCCCGGCGAGCGCGAGCCGCTGCGCGATCGCAAGACCGATGCCCTGCGTGGAGCCGCTGACGAAGGCCGTCCTGCCGGTCAGGTCCAGGTCGATCATGGGATGGTCCTCTCCTCGTGCCTCGCGGGCCTCACACCCCGGGCTGCGAGGGAGCAACGCCGCGGGCCGGCGGATCCTTCCCGTGCCGTTCCCGGCGAGGGACCTGCCTCTCAGAGCCCCATCAGCACGATGCCGATGAAGGCGAGCACGAGCGCCGCGATCACGGCGGCGGTGGTGCGCGCGGAGCTGTCTCGCTGCCCCGCGTCCGCGCTCGCGGACACGGCCGGGATGGGCCCGGTATGGGTCGTCGGGGTCATCTCGTGACCGAGGTGGATGTCAGGGCGAGGATCCATGCCGGAGGCCTCCTTCAGCGGTGTGTGGGACGCGCCTGGTGCAAGACGTGTCCTGCCAGGTCAGTCGGGGGAATCGTGCGCCTGGGCGCACCGGTCAAGGGTAGGGTCCTCGCGGGCGCGCGCGAAAGAGCTGTCCAGCACCCGTCAGCGGGATCACACCGCCCCGGGCGCACTGCTCGTCGCCCCGTCCTGCGCCCTCCCCGCACTGCGCCGGAGCCCGGGGCCTTCAGTCGGCCCCACCTGCCCGCACACCCCACGCCGTACCCCGCCCCGTCGACCGCCGACGGTCACCGTGGACGTCGGACGAGGGTCCCATGACCGACGAGACCGACGCGGCCGATCCTCCCGCGGCTCCTCCCTGCCCGAGCATCTGCGCGGCGCCCTCGACGATGCCGCCGAGCGGCAGCGCCGCTGTGCGAGGACCTGCACAGCGCGGACGGCATGAAGGCGGGAGCGGATCCCCCGATCCGTCTCCCGCCTCCGCTGGGCCACGGGCCCGGCGCCGGCCTCCGCCCCCGCGGAGGGCCACCATCCCTCTCCCCCGAGAGTCCCGCACCCAGTGCCTGGAATCTATGACGGGTGCTGGAAATGCGCGATGGGGCGAACTGCCTGGGGAGAACTCCCCATGCCCTCCCCCGGCCATCCCCCGAATCCAGCCCGCGCCCACTTGCGGTCCAGCTGCTCGCGGTAGCCTTCCAGCACGCCCAGGACGAGGCGTGCGCACGGCCCTCGAGGCGGTCCCCCGCCTGCACGGGCCGACGCTCGGACCTCGTCACCGTCCCGGGGAGGACAGCGAATCGCAGTGAGCGCAGGAGAGACACCCTCGGCCGAGCAGCCGAGCAGCGGGAGCAGCCGGTTCCCGGACCCCTTCGCGCCCGACTCGCCGCCCCCGCAGGCCCGCCAGCCCGAGCCTCCGGCCCAGCGGCCCACCCCGTCGGCCGACGGGCCATCCGCCGCCCCCGGCGCTCAGGACCTGCCGTGGAAGGCGACCGCGGAGCGGCGCGACCTGTGGGGCCCGAAGCAGACGGCGCTCGAGGGCACGGTCCGCGGGCCCGCCTCCCGCGAGGTGTCCGCGGTGCGCCCGTCGTGGCTGGTGCGGCTCGGGGCGCCCGTCGTCCTCGGCGGGCTGGCCGGTCTCGCGGCCCTGCTGGTCGTGCTCGGCACCGGCCTCGGCGGGTCCGTGCTGGCCCTCGGCGCCGCGGTCGGCGTCGGAGCCGTCGCCCTCGGCGGGGTCGGCGTGGCCGTGAACCGGCCCCGGTCGGGATCCGCCGAGCGTCCCGTGATCGACGCGAGCGTCGCCGGCGGCACCCGCGAAGTGCTCGAGCGGATCCTCGAGGCCGATGCCTCCACCCGCGACCGTGTCGCGCAGCTGCGCCCTCAGACCTCCGCGGCCCCGGCAACTCAAGTGCTGGACGACGTCGACTCGCTGCTGACCAGGATCGACGCGCTCGTCGGTGCGGAGCAGCTGCAGCAGATGCGACCGTCCGCGGGCGAGGTGACGATGCTGGAGGGCATCGCCACCCGCTACGTCCCCGACCTCGTCGACGCCGCCGCCGACATCATCGGGTTCCTGCGCACCTTCGCCGGCAGCGCCCGCGAGGAGGCGCTGGCGAACCTCGCCTCGATCGACCGGCAGCTCGACGTGCTCGGCGAGGGCGTCGAGCGGATCGAGAGCGATCTCGTCGGCGGCGTCTCCCATTCGCTCGAGGTGCACTCCGAGTTCCTGCGCCAGCGCTTCGCCGACCAGCACCTGGACCCGATCATCGACGTCTGACCCGCCCCGTCGGCCGCACCGCCGCCCCTCCGCACCACCGCCGACCAACCCGCACCCACCGACCATCCGTCCGAGAGATGCCCGGCCCCGCCGGCATCGACCACGAGCCATCACCCGCGACCCGCCCAGGAGGCACCGATGGACAAGCTCCAGCCGCCCACCCCCGCCCAGGAGATCACCCCGGCCGAGCCGGTCCAGGAGATCAGCGACGACGACGCGGTCTCCGTCCTGCCCGACCTCCCTGCCGAGCAGCAGCAGGAGCTCGAGCAGCGGGCCGACGCCTGGGTCGACCAGGTCTCCCAGCTGAACCCCCACTCCCAGGAGTTCACCGCGCAGGTCAACGCCCTCGGCGCGGTCGCGCGGCGCACCTTCGAGCGCACCTCGCAGACCTCCTCGCGCTTCATGGAGCAGTCGCTGCGGGACGCCAAGGACAAGAAGGGCAGCGCCCAGGAGAACGTCGCGAAGTCGCTCACCGAGCTGCGCACCACCATGGAAGAGCTCGCGCCGAAGGAGGAGACCTTCGCCGACAAGGCGCTCGGCTTCCTGCCCGGCCGCAACCGCGCCAAGCGCTACTTCCGCAGCTTCGAGTCGAACCAGGACCAGCTCGACCACGTCCTCGGCGCGCTCTCCCGCGGCCAGGAGGGGCTCCAGCGCGACAACGCCGAGCTCGCCGTGGAGCGCCGCGCCCTCTGGGAGGACCTCGGCGCCCTCCAGAAGGCCTCCCACCTGCTGGGGCTGCTGGATGATCGGGCCGTGCGCAAGGCCGAGGAGATGCGCGCCTCCGGCAAGCAGGCCGACGCCGACGCGCTCGAGCGGGACGTGCTCTTCGCCGTGCGCCAGCGCCGCCAGGACGTCGCCACCCAGATCGCGGTGACCGTGCAGGCCTACCTCTCGATGGGTGTCATCGAGGACAACAACACCAAGCTCCAGCAGGGCGTGGAGCGGGCTCGCACCACCACCGTCACCGCGCTGCGCACCGCCGTGATCACCGCGCAGGCGCTCGAGAACCAGAAGCTCGTGCTCGACCAGATCGACGCGGTCAACGCCACCACCGACAACCTCATCTCCTCCACCTCGAAGATGCTCGCCGACAACTCGGTGAAGGTGCAGCAGCAGGCCGCGAACTCCGGCGTCTCCGCCGAGACGCTGCAGAAGGCCTTCGACAACCTGTTCACCACGATGGACGGCATCGACTCCTTCCGCACCCAGGCCAACCAGAACTTCCTCACCACGGTGACGAACCTGGAGCAGCAGGTCGAGCGGGCGCGGCCCTACATGGAGCGGATGCAGAAGGAGCGCCCCGAGCACGAGGAGATCGAGAGCGCGGCGAGCCTGCTGGAGATCGAGGACCGCTGACCGGGCGGGACGGCCGGAGTCGACCTGCGGCGGCACCGGCCGGCGTCTCCCGGATCAGCCTGCGGCGGCAGGTGATCTGCACAATGGGGCTCTGAGCGGCACGTCGTGGAGCTGAGCTCCGCGGCGTGCCGCTGGGAGCCCCTTTCTGCCGGCCGTGGCGACTGGCCCGGACTGCGCAGGATCGGACGCACCTGCGCCTCCCCGCCCCGCTAGCGTGGGCGCTCCGAGGCACCGACGGGAGGAGGTCCCGTGCGCCCCCTGATCCTCACCCAGAACATCACCGCCGACGGCAGCATCGAGATGCTCGACGACTGGTTCGACCCGATGGCCCAGGACGCCGACCAGGCCCGGATCGTCGCCCGCGACAGCGCCGCCTGCGACGCGATCCTGCTGGGGCGGCAGACCTTCGAGGACTTCCGCGGCTTCTGGCCGGAGCAGACCGAGGACACCACCGGCGTCTCCGACGAGCTGAACGCCCTGCAGAAGTACGTGGTCAGCTCCACGATGACGGACCCCGCGTGGCAGAACTCCACGATCCTCACCGGCGACCCCGTCGAGCAGGTGCGCGCGCTGAAGGAGACCGACGGTGCAGAGATCTCCCTGACCGGCTCGATCATGCTGTGCCACGCGCTCATCGCCGCCGGGCTCGTGGACGCCTACTGCCTGTGGACCTACCCGTACGTGCAGGGGCGCGGGCGCCGCCTCTTCCCCGACGGGCACAGCGAGCGCCTCGAGCTCGTCGAGCACCACGCCTTCGCCGCCGGCGTCACCTACACCCGCTGGACCACCCGGAAGGACCGCTCATGACCGCCTCGAGCTCCACGACGCCCGAGACCGACGGCCGCTACGTCGTCTCCCGCACGATCCCCGCCGCCCCGCAGCAGGTGTTCGCCCTGCTCGCGGACCCGGCCCGGCACCACGAGACCGAGCCGACGGACTGGGTGCGCGGCTCCCTCGAGGAGGATCCCGCCCCGCTGACGGAGCTCGGCCAGGTGTTCGGCATCGAGATGTTCCACGAGAACGCCCACGGCCGCTACGACATGCACAACCGCGTGATCGCCTTCGAGCAGGACCGGACGATCGCGTGGGAGCCGGGGCAGTACGGCCCGGACGGTGAGCTCGGCACGGGCGGCTGGACCTGGCGCTACGACCTCGCCCCGGCAGGTGGCGCGGGCGGCGCGGGCGAGGGCACCGAGGTCACGCTGACCTACGACTGGAGCGCCGCGCCCGACCCGCTCCGGAAGGAGCTCGGCCTGCCGCCGTTCCCGCCGAGCTTCCTCGAGGAGTCCCTCGCCGCGCTCGAGCGAGCGGTGACGGCGCAGTAGCCGCCGCCCGCTCAGCGCACCGTCGCGGCGCCCGCTCCGGCGCCGTCCTCGTTCTCCAGCGACACGGCCATCGTCAATGTCGCGTCGGCCGGCACGTCCCCGGCCAGCGGGATCGTCACGACCTCGCGGGCGGAGCGGACGTCGGTCGCCTCGAGCTCGCCGACGGTCCGCTCCCCGTCCCAGACGAACACGCGCCGGGTGCCGGGCGCCGCGGTCCGCACCACGGCGCTGATCTCGCGGCGTCGGCGGGTCGCCTTGTCCACCCGCACCGCGTCCGCGCCGAGCGAGGGGAAGCCGCCGAGCCCCACCCCGTCGGCCGCGGACTGCAGGATCGACTGCGGCGAGGCGACGGAGCGGGCCGAGGTGTTCGGGATCCTGGGCTCGACCGGCGCCGACGGCTGGGCCTCGAGGTCCGGCAGCTCGAGCACGCCCCAGCGGAAGGGGTCGGCCTGCACGCCGGGGAAGGTGGACCAGCCGATGCGGGACTGACCGGTGCGGTCCTGGGTGTCGGAGTCGTAGACGACCACGTTGAAGCCCATGCGGGTGGGGTCGATGCCGTCGGGCAGCTCCGCGAAGGGGATCGTCGTCTCGAGGACGTAGCCCTGGTAGGGCTCGGAGATCTCGGCGGCGATCCGCACCGAGGGCGCGACCTCCTCGATCGGGCCCTGGCGGTTGTCGTGGTCGCGTCCGGCGACCGGTCCGCCCACGCCGCCCGCGCCGTCGTCCGTGCCGGGCAGCGCCCCGAGGATGAAGGTGGTGGCGGTGTGGTCGGAGGTGCCGCGCGGGTCGATCATGATCTCGACCGAGTCGGTGCGGAAGCGCTGCTTGTTGTCCTCCGGCGGCAGCAGCGTGCCGAGCACGTCGTCGGTGACCTGCACGAACACGTGCAGCGCCTGGTCGTCGTAGGTGACCCAGGTGGAGCCGGAGGCGTCCTCGGGGGTGACCTCCGACCCCTCCCACAGGGTGCCGATGTCGATCGGCTCGCCGGGGTACTCCCCGGTGCCGCGCACCGCGTCGACCTCGACGCCCTCGCTGCGGGAGGCGACCAGCCGCGGCACGAGGTGGAGGCCCTGCGGGGTCGCGGCGGCGACGCCTCCGGCCGACGCGGTGACCGTGACGGCGTAGACGCCGCCGTCCGGGGCGCGGTTCGCCGTCGGCAGCGAGGGGTCGGTGTTCTCGATCCGCACCGTGGCCGTCGACTCGCCGAGCGCGGGTACCTGCTCCACCAGCAGCTGGGCGGGCTCGGCCGTGAAGCCGTCGGGCAGGGTGAGGGTGACCTCCGCGTCCTGGACCTGCTCGGAGCGGTTGCGCACCACGATCTCGAACTCCTCGGCGCGGCCCTGGCCGAGCGAGCGCCGGGTGGGCACGAGCGCGTCGAGGCGCTGCATGCCGAGCTCCTCGGTCCACTCGAGGAAGGCGGCGATCTCGGCGCGGTCGGCGATCCCGGCCTCGACCACGCCCGCGGTGCGCAGCGGGAGCACGTTCTCGCCGGTGCCCTTGCGGGAGGTGACGCGGGCGCGCAGCAGCACGTGCTCGCCGGGGGTCGCGCTCTCCGGCACCTCGACGGTGAAGGTCGCGGTGCGGGACTGCTTCGCGGGGATCGTGCCGAGGACCTGTCGGCGCCCGGCGTCCCATCCGTCCGGGACCTCGAGCTCGATCTGCACGCCGGGCAGGGCGCTGCCCGGGGAGCCGATCTCCACCTGGACCTCGACGCTGCCGCCGGTCTGGACGGCGAACTGCTCGCTGCGCAGCTCGAGCGTGGTGCCGAGCGGCAGCCCGCCCTCGACCGGGAGGCTCGCTCCGCCGAGCGCCGCGGTGTCGCCGCTGGTCGGGTCCGGGAAAGGGGTGCGGGAGTCGATCAGGGTGAACCAGGCGGCGGGGATCTTCGCGGGGTCCGTGGTGGTGGGCGGGAAGACGTGCCAGCCCTGGGTGCGGTAGGCGTGGATCGAGTCGTCACGCACAGCCGACCAGCGCTTGCCGTGCGTCTCGGACTCGGTGCCGTTCCATGCCCCGAACACCACGTCGCTCGCCACCAGCGGCGTGAACCCGGTCGCGACGGCGTCGGGCCCGGTCGGCGCCTGCCCGTCGGAGCCGGAGCGCAGCAGACGCTTCGGGGCGAAGGGCTTCAGGCCCTCGTCGAAGTGCTCGGGGAAGACGTCCTCGCGACCGGCGAGGAGGTACGCCTCGACGGCGAACATCGCGGCCTGCTGGTGGTTGCCGTGGTTGCCCTGCACGGCCGAGGGGTTCATCGTCACGATCACGTCCGGCCGGGTCGCGCGCACGACGCGGATCACGCGGCTGAGCACGTCCCGTCCGCCCCACACCTCGTGGCTGAGCGGGGCGGAGAGGGTGTAGAAGAAGTCGACCGCGTCGAGGTTGAAGACGTGCTCGATCCCGGCGAAGCCGACGGCGGTGCGCTCCTCGCCCTCGCGGATCAGACCCAGCGCCGGGCCCTCCTCGAGGCCGACGGCGTTCCCGCCGCCCTCGCCGCGGGTGATGGTGATGACCCCGGCCGTCTGGTTCTCGTACTCGTTCCACTGCCCGAAGGCGGCCAGCGTCCAGGCCTCGTCGTCGGGGTGGGCGCCGATGTAGAGGATGTCGAGGTCGACGCCGCCGTCGGCGAGGGCGCGCTCCATCGGCGGCAGCCCGCTGAGGTCCAGGGCGGTGGCCCCGGCGGCGAGGCCGAGCACGGCCGAGCCCTGCAGGAGGCGACGGCGGGAGAGTCCGCGCGGGGCGGGGGCCTCGGGCGCGGCGGTGGGGCCGACGCGATCGCGGCCGACGGGGGTCCCGGCCGCAAAGGCTGCGGGGACGGCGGCGGGTGCGGCAGAGGCGGGGCGGGCGGGGAGGGGACGGTGCGACATGGTTCCTGACTTCTCTCGTGCGGCGGTGCGTCGATGCACCGGTGGATGGGTCGGGGTCGTACGGAACCGGCCGGCGTCAGTGCCGGCCGGCGTCGGAGCGGAGCGCGAAGGTGCCCTGGGCACGGCGTCGGCCGAGGACGGGGTGGTCGGGGACGATGCCGTCGAGGAACTCGTAGCCGCCGCGGGTGTAGGCGGCGCGGAGGTCGCCGTCGGCGGAGGCGTCGCTGAGCTGGCGCCACCAGTCGGTGATATCGCCCCAGCCGGGCGCCGCGAGGGAGCCGCCGAACTGCTGCACGGCCAGCGCCGAGCACAGGGAGGCGAAGCGCAGCCGCTGCTCGAGCGGCCACTCCGCCAGGGTGCCCAGCACGAGCCCGGCGGCGAAGACGTCCCCGGCGCCGGTGGTGTCGATGGCGCGGACGGGCACGGCGGGGCAGAACGCCTCCTCGCCGGTGGAGGAGTCGATCGCGTAGGCGCCGTCGGCCCCGTCGGTCACCACCGCGAGCGGCACCTTCTCGGCCAGCGCTCGCACGGCACGGCCGGGGCTGTCGGTGCGGGTGTAGGCGGTGGCCTCGACGACATTGGGGGTGAAGGCGTGGCAGTGGGCGAGCGGGTCGAGGTCGGCGGGGTCCCACTTCCCGGTCGCGTCGAAGCCGATGTCGGCGAAGATCAGCGCGCCGCCGCGGGCGATCCCCGCCCACCAGGAGGTGTCCCCGGCGAGGTCCACGACGGCGGCGCGGGCGGCGGGGGCGCGGGCGATGAGGGTGGAGATCGGCTCGGGCAGGTCGTGGCCGTGGGTGACCATCGCCCGGTCGCCGTGCGCGGCGACCGAGACGGTCAGCGCCGAGTGGAAGTCGTCGAACTGCCGCGAGGCGCTGAGGTCGATGCCCTCCTCATCGGAGAGGGTCTGCCACATCCAGTCGCCGTAGGCGTCGTCGCCGAAGCCGGCGACCAGACCGGTGCGCAGGCCGAGCCGGGCGGCGGCGGTGGCGAGGTTCGCGATCCCGCCGGGGCTCGAGCCCATCCCCTTGGACCACAGCTCCTCGCCGGGCTGGGGCAGGCGGTCCATGCCGGTGAAGACGATGTCGAAGAACACGGTGCCGGAGAGCAGCACGTCCAGCGGCGGGGCCGACGGGGCGCGCAGCGAGGCCAGCGGGTCCCAGTCCTGCCGCTCGGCGGCCTCGGGCGGGGCCGGGGTCGCGGCGCCCGGGGCGTGCGAGGCGGCCGCGTCACGGGCGGCACGGCCGACGGCGGGCCCGTCGGCGGCGGGGGCGATGCGGTCGGCGGTCGCTCCGTCGGCGGCGGGCCCATCGGTCAGGGCGTCAGGGCGGTCGGTCATCACTTGGCGACTCCTTCGAGCATCCCGCGGATGAAGTGGCGCTGGAGGAACAGGAACAGGATCACGGTGGGCAGGGCGATGATCACGGCGGCCGCGGCGAGCAGCGCGGTCTCGGAGGTGTACTGGCCCTGGAAGGTCGCCAGGCCCAGCGGGGCGGTGCGTCGGCTGCCGCTCGGGGTCATGATCAGGGCGATGAGGAACTCGTTCCACGTCCACATGAACACCAGCACCACCAGCGTCACGATCGCGGGCCGGGAGGCGGGCACGAGGATGCTGCGCAGGGCGCGCAGGGGGCCTGCGCCGTCGAGCGCGGCGGCCTCGAGCAGGCTCGTCGGCATCGAGCGGAACTGCGCCCGCAGCCAGAAGGTGCCGAAGGCGATGGACTGGGCGACCTGCGGCAGGGCGATCGCGAGATAGGTGTCGGTCAGGCCCAGGGTGCGCAGGTCGAAGAACAGCGGGATGATCGTCGCCTCGGCGGGGATCATCATGCCCAGCAGGAACAGGTAGAAGAGCACCGTCGCGCCGGGGAAGCGCATGGTGCCCAGCGCGTAGCCGGAGCCGATCGAGAGCACGGTCGCCAGGCCCACCACGATCGCGGCGACCACGACGGAGTTCCCGAGCGAGCTGCCGAAGCCGCCCACCGTCCACGCCTCGAGGTAGTTGCCGGGGTAGAAGCCGGCCGGCTCCCCCAGCGGCGCCGAGACGGAGCCGATCAGGATCGTCAGCACGGGCGCGAGCGCGAACAGCGCGAAGGCGATCAGGAGGACGTAGTTCATCACGACCTCGCCGCGGGAGACCCTCATGACTCACGCTCCCCGATGCGGGTGACGCCTACGTTGATCGCGAAGATCAGCAGTGTCAGCACGATCGCGACGGCGCTCGCGGAGCCGACCTCGCGCAGGTCGAAGGCGCGGAAGTACACCTCGTAGCTGGGCACGGTGGTGGAGTTGCCGGGGCCGCCGGAGGTGGTCATGTAGACGAGGTCGAAGGTCTTCAGCGCCGCGATGATGGTCAGCACGAGCGCGACGGTGATCTCGCCGCGCACCGCGGGCAGGGTGATCGCGAAGAACTCCTTCACGGGGCCGGCGCCGTCCAGCCGCGCCGCCTCGAACAGCTCGGCGGGGATGCGGCTCATCCCGGACAGCATCAGCAGCATCACCAGCCCCATCTCGACCCAGGTGCCGATGAAGCCGACGGACGCGAGCGCGGTGCCCGGGTCGCCGAGCCAGCCGCGGGTGAGGCCTCCGAGGCCGACGGCCTCGAGGATCTGGTTCAGCGGGCCGACGGGCGAGTAGATCTGTCGCCAGGCGACCGCGACGACGACCAGCGCGATCACCTGCGGCAGGAAGATCACGGTGCGGAAGAAGCCCATCCCGCGCACCTGGCCGCGGCGCAGGATCGCGGCGAGCACGAGGCCGACGACCAGCGGGATCACCGCGTAGAACACGATCAGGACCAGGGCGTTCCCGATCGCGGCGCGGAAGGCGGCGTCCCCGGCGAGGTCGACGTAGTTCTGGAGGCCCACGAAGGTGGACGCTCCGAAGCCGCGCCACTCGAAGAGGGAGAACTGCGCGGCGCGGCCCAGCGGGTACAGCGCGAACGCGGCGTAGACCGCGAAGGCAGGCAGCAGGAACAGCAGCGGCGTGACCCACGAGCGGGCCACGGCCGAGGGACGCGGACGGCGCGACGTGGCATATGTGCCACGTCGTGCCACCCGCGTCCCGCCGGCCGACGGACGGGCGGGCGCCCCACCGGCCGACGCGCGCGCCGCCGTCCCGCCGGCCGACGCGCGCGCACCCGACCCGTCGGCCCCTCCACCTGCCCGGGCCGTGCTCCCGTGAGCTGACGCCATGTGGTCAGGACCCCTCGGTGAACGCGGTGTAGTCCTCCTGCAGCGCGTCGGCGGCGGCCGCGGGCTCGGTCTGCCCGCCGATCACCTCCTGCAGGGCGGCCCCGGCGGTGTCGGCGAAGGACGGGGTGGCGTAGTCGAGATAGGGCAGCAGGGTGCCGTCGGTGGAGACCGCGTCGAAGGCCTCGTAGACGTCCTTGTTCACCCCGGACTCGGGGGCGAGCTCGGCGGTGCGGTTCACGGGCATGCCGCCGTTGTCGGCGATGAGCTGCATCGCCTCGTCGCTGGTGAGGAAGTCGATGTACGCGGCGGCGACGTCCTTGTTCTCGGCGGCGGCGGGGATCGAGAAGGGGATGCCGGTGCCGCCGGTGGTGGCGACCGCGCCGTCGGCCCCGGGCGGCGGGGCCATGAAGCGCAGGTCCTCGCCCATCACGGCCTCCATGTCGGGGGCGAGCCAGGAGCCGCCGATGAGGAGCACGCCGGTGCCCTTGGTGTACAGCGGCCAGGCGTCGTCGTAGGCGAGGCCGTTGGGGGCCTCGCCCATCGCGCCGGAGGTGCCCCATTCGGCGAGCTGGGTGAGGGCGGCGACGTTCTGCTCGCTGGTCCAGTCGGCGCCGGCGTTGCCCATGCCGAGGGTGACGATCTCCTCGGCGGGCACGAAGTTGGCCTGCAGCGGGCCGAAGACGTGCAGGGCCGGCCACTGGTCGAGGTTGCCGAGCACGATCGGCTGCTCCCCGGCCTCCTTCGCGGCGTCGACCAGGGCGAAGAGCTCGTCCCAGGTGGTGGGGGCCTCGAGGCCGAGCTCGTCGAGCTTCGTCTGTGAGTAGTAGATGCCGCAGATCTCGCCGGTCTGGGCGAGGCCGTAGAGGGCGCCCTCGCCGAAGGTGACCCCGTCGGCCGAGTAGCGCATCTTCGCCAGCACGCTGTCGCTGAAGCGGTCCTCCCAGCCGTAGGCCTCGGCGTAGCCGGTGAGGTCGGTGAGCAGCTGGTCGGCGACGTAGGCGCCCATGTCGCCGCGGGCGTTGTTGACCTGGAGCACGTCGGGCACGTCGTTGCCGGACAGGGCCAGGCCCGTCTGCTGCTGGAGGTCGTCGAAGGACTGGCTCTGCCGGTCCACGGTGACGTTGGGGTACTTCTCCTGGAACGCGGTGATCAGGGCTTCGATCGCGTCGTTCTGCGCGCCGCGGACCTCCTGGTCCCAGACCGTGAGGGTCACGTCCCCGAGGGAGGCGATGTCGGTCTCGACCTCGCCGGCCGCCGGGCCGCCGCCGTCGGAGGCGTCCCCGCCGCCGCCGTCCGAGCCGGGGGCGCAGGCCGCGAGGAGCCCCAGGCCGCCGAGCGCTGCGCTGGTCCCGAGGAAATGACGTCGTCGCATGGTGTCCTCCTGAAGGGTCGGCGGTGCCGCTCCGTCGCGTCCGCCCGTGCGAGCACCCGGGTGTGGTGCACGGCACCATGATGGCATGATCTGCGCGGGACTGCACGTTCCTGTTCGAAGCTGCGTGAAGTTGCGTGCTCGGTGCTACGGTATCGCCATGCTGAGCGAGGAGCGCCACCGGGCGATCGTGTCGGCGATCCGTCGCGGCGGTGCGGCGACCGTCGCCGCTCTCAGCGCTGACCTGAAGGTCTCCGAGGCGACGATCCGTCGGGACCTCGACGCGCTCGCCGAGCAGGGCCTGGTCCGACGGGTCCGCGGCGGCGCCACCGATCCGCGCGGCTCGGTGCGCCCCGAGGCCGATCCGCGCTCCTTCGCGGACGTCGCCGCCTCCGCCCCCGCCGCGAAGCAGTCGATCGCGGCGCTCGCCTGCACCCAGATCCGCGACGGCGAGGTGATCGCGCTGGACATCGGCACCACCGTCGCCGCGATGTGCCCGCTGCTGGCCGAGCGCTCCCTCACCGTGGTCACCGCCTCCCTCGCCGTGGTGCGGGCGCTCGCGAGCGCCCCCGCGATCGACATCGTCGTGCTCGGCGGGCTGCTGCGCCCCAACTACGACTCCCTCGTCGGCACCCTCACCGAATCGGCGCTGCGCCAGCTGCGCGTGGACCGCGCCTTCCTCGGCACCGCCGGGGTGCGGGCCGACGGCGCGGTGCTCGACTCCACCCCCAGCGAGGTCCCCGTCAAGCGGGGCCTGCTCGAGGTCGCGACCTGCTCCTACCTGCTGGCCGACCACGAGAAGTTCCCCGGCTCCGGCTTCCTCGAGGTCACCCGCCTGCCGCGCTTCACCGCCCTGCTCACCGACCGCCCCCTGCCCATCGAGATCGACCTCCCCGAGGGGGAGGCCGTGGAGGTCCTGCTGCCATGAAGCTCACCATCCTGGGAGGCGGAGGGTTCCGCGTCCCCCTCGTCCACGAGGCGGTCGCCACCGCCGCCACCGGCCTCACCGTCGACGAGATCGCGCTGCACGACGTCGACCCGGAGCGTCTGGCGACCATCAGCGCCGTCATCGAGGAGCAGGGCGCGCGCCTGGCCGCCGAGGGACGAGCCGTCGCCCTCCCCCGCCTGCTCGCCACCACCGACCTGCGCGAGGCCGTGACCGGCGCGGACTTCGTGTTCAGCGCCGTGCGCGTGGGCGGGGCGGAGGCCCGCACGATCGACGAGCGGGTCGCGCTCGGCCTCGGCCTGCTGGGCCAGGAGACGATCGGCCCGGGCGGACTCGCCTATGCGCTGCGCACGATCCCCGTGGCCCTCGAGATCGCGCGGACCATCGCCGAGCTCGCGCCGACGGCGTGGACCATCAACTTCACCAATCCCGCCGGGATCGTCACCGAGGCGATGCGCTCCGTGCTCGGCGACCGCGTCGTCGGCATCTGCGACACCCCGATCGGGCTGGTGCGTCGCGTCGGCCGGCTGCTGGGCGCGGACCTCGTCGCCGGCGAGCGCGGCGCGGAGGTCGACTACGTGGGCCTGAACCACCTCGGCTGGCTGCGCTCGGTGCGGCTGGAGGGGACCGAGCGCCTCCCCGGGCTGCTCGCCGACGACGCGGCGCTCGAGGAGATCGAGGAGGCGCGGCTGATCGGCGAGGACTGGGTGCGGGCCGATGGCGCGCTGCCCAACGAGTACCTCTTCTACTACCTGCACACCGACGACGCGATCGAGCGGATCACCGGCGCCGCGACCACGCGAGGGGAGTTCCTCGCCAAGCAGCAGGGCGACTTCTACCTCGCCGCCGCAGAGGCCGACGGGCGGAGGCCGGAGGCGCGCGCCGCCGAGGCCTGCTGCACCTCCCCGCTGGACCTCTGGCGCGAGACGCTCCACGAGCGGGAGGCGACCTACATGGCCGAGTCCCGCGACGAGGAGCGTCGCGAGGAGGACGTCGCCGGCGGCGGCTACCAGGAGGTCGCCATGCGGCTGATGACCGCTCTCGCCACCGGCCGTCCCGAGCGGATGATCCTGGACGTCGGCAACATCGCCGCCGGCCGCGAGGACGCTCCCGCGAGCGAGCGGATCGTGCCCGAGCTGCCTGCGGACTGCGTGCTCGAGGTGCTGTGCGAGGTCGACGGCGAGGGGGTGCATCCCCTGCCGATCGCGCCGGTGGAGCTGGGGAGGCTCGGGATGATGTCGACCCTCCGCGCCGCCGAGCGGAAGATCCTCGAGGCCGCGACGACCGGCTCCCGCGAGGCGGCCTGGCAGGGCTTCGCCACGCATCCGCTGGTCAGCTCGCCCGAGCTCGGCCGGAGGCTGCTCGAGGGGTACGAGGCCGGACACCCGCAGATCGCGGCGCTGTTCGGGCGGGGCTGAGCAAGGCCTGCCCCTCCTCCTGAACCTACCGCCCGTCCATCGCACGTGCCAGGAATGACAGCTCGTCGCACCGGCCACGGGTCGCGCCTGCACAAAGGGGACTCCAGCGGCACGCCGCGGAGCTCAGCTCCAGCGCGTGCCGCTGGGGTCCCCTTTCTGCTGCCCCCCTCGCACCGCGGGCTGCTGACCGCCCGACCGGCCTGCTCGATACGGTGGCGACGTGTCCCTCACCCTGTCCCTGAGCCTGATCGCCCTGGTGCTGGTCTGCGCGATCATCCAGCGTGTGGCCGGGATGGGGCTCGGCATCGTCTTCGCGCCCTATGCGGTGGTGCTGATCGGTGCGCACGAGGGGATCATGCTCGCGAACCTGCTCGGCGGGCTCGTGCCGGTGGTGATGCTGCCGCGGATCTGGTCGCAGATCGAGTGGGGCAAGGTGCTGCGGCTGGGACTGCCGGCGATCGCGGTGATGCCCTTCGCCGCCTGGCTGTCCTCCATCTCCCCGCCCGCGCCGCTGTACCTGGTGGTCTCCACGCTGGTGCTGCTGAGCCTGGTGATCTCGGTGCTCCTCGCCCGCGTGCACACCACCGTCGACGGCGTCCCGGTGCAGATCGGCACCGGGGTCGGGATCGGTCTGGGCACGGTGCTCGGCGGGGTCGGCGGACCGGCCGCGACCGTGTACGCGGTCCTCTCGCGGTGGCCGGCCCTGCCGATGGTCGCCACGCTGCAGCCGCTGTGGATCCTGGTCTCGTTCGTGTCCTTCGGCAGCAAGCTGGCCTGGGACGACGGTCAGCTGCCGGAGATGCCCGTCTGGGTGTGGGCGGCGATGCTGGGCTCCCTCGTCCTCGCGGTCGGTCTCGGCGAGGCGCTGCAGAGGAAGCTCGGGGAGCTCGGCATCCACCGGCTCGTGATCGTGCTGGGCTTCATCGGCGCAGCGCTGTCGCTGTGGACCGGGCTGCGGCTGCTGCTGGGCTGAGCACTACGACGCGGCCCCGCCCAGGGGCCGCGGCGAGCGCACCGCCAACAGGATCCGGTCCGGCGGCCCCGGCGCCGACCCGTCGGCCTCCTTCGCCGATGCATCCCGGACCGGGCCGACCTGGTCGTCACCGAGCGGCGTGGACCAAGACCTGCAGCGGCTGGGTCACACCCGGATCGACCGGCCGATGATCCCCTTCGATCCGGAGATCCCTGCCCCCGCTGCGGCGGACCTGCGGACCTGCGGCGGCGCCTGACGCCCCGGCACGACGAGGTCAGGGCGAGGGCGCCTCGACGAGCGGGACCTGGCCACCCGCGGAGCGCCGTCGGCGGAGCGCTTCCGCTCCCAGGCGCGATCCAGGGACATCCCGGCCGGCGCGGAGGCGGCGCCGTCACTCTCGTCCCCTGCCCGGAGCCCCGGGCGCGTCCCACCGGAAGGACCCTCATGAGCACGTTCCGCCGCCTGATCGGCACCGCCCAGAAGGCCCTGGACCAGCAGGGCTCGGGCCGCTCCCGCACGGGAGGGGGCTCGGACTGGCGCTCCCTCGTGCGCGGCGCCGCCGGTGCCCTCACCGGGGACGACTCCTCGCAGCGCTCCGCGCACGGCTCCTCGTCGCGCTGGGACGACAGCCCCCGCCGTGATCAGCGGGACGGGAGCTCCTCGCGGCGGGCGGGCGTGGGCATCCCGACGACGTCCATGCCGTCGGTGGCCGGGGACAGTTCGCCGCACGCCGGCGCGAGCGGGCCCGCCGGCCGGAGCGGAGGGGGCGGCGCCGCGGCGGCGGAGCTCTCCGCGGAGGATCGTCGGGCGATCGCCCGCTACGACTACCTGGTGCGCACCGCGGAGCCGGACCAGCTCGAGCGCGTGCACCGCGAGGCGTTCGAGCGCCTCACCCCGGCCCAGCGGGAGCAGCTGAGCTCGTCGATGCGCAGCGAGCTGCCCGAGGGCGAGCGGCCGCGCTCCGATGCCCCTCAGGACCTGGCCCGCTCCGCGACCCGTCTCGGGGTGCTGGATCCGCGGCGGCTCACGCGGCTGCTGAGTCGTTCCGGCGGCAGCGCCGGGAGCGGCCGTTCCGGCGCGATCGGGAAGGCCGCGCTCGGCGCCGGAGCCGTCGGCCTCGGAGCGGCGGGCGCAGCGGCGGGCGGTCTGCTCGCCGTGGTCGCGGGCGGCGCGGTGCTCAGTTCCGTCGGCGGCTCGCTGCTCGAGGCCGCGATCGGCGACGGGATCGACGTCGACGCCCTCGCCCCCGACCTCTCCGACCAGCTCGCGGGCTTCACCGAGGGGTTCGAGGGGATGGACGCCGAAGGGCTGGGCGATCTCGCCGGCGTCGAGAACCTGGACGGGGCGGCCGACGGGCTCGGCGGCGGCATCACCGATCTCGGCGAGCAGCTCACCGGCTTCGGCGACCAACTCTCCGACCTGGGGATCGGCGACCTGTTCGGCCGCTGAGCGCCACGGATCAGCGCCTCACTTCGCCTCGGGGTCGGGCTGGTGGATGCCGAAGACGTTGTTCTCGGTGTCGTGGAAGTAGCCCTGCCAGGCCATGCCGGGCAGCGCGTACTTCGGCAGCGCGACCGTGCCGCCCGCGGCGGTGATCCGCTCGGCGACCTCGTCGAAGTCGGCGACGCCCATGGTCAGGGTGGCGCCCATGACCGGGCCGCCCACCTCGGCGTTCTCCCCGCCCGGGCGTCCGAGGATCGCGCCGTCGATGCCGGGGCCGGTGCCGGTGGTGACGCCGAAGTACGGCATGCCCGCGAAGCCGGACCAGTCCTCGGTCGTCCATCCGAACACGCTCGTGTAGAACTCGACGGCGCGCTGCGGATCGGCGGCCTGGATCTCGAAGTGGACGGGGCGGCCCTTCGACCAGTCCTGGCCCTGCGCGGTGTCGCCGTCGGTGCTGCCTGCGGTGCCGCCCTGTGCGGAGTTCTCGGTCATGACGGATCCTCTCCGGTGCGGTCCCGCGCCGGTGCGGGGGCTCGGGGGAAGCGTACGACCGCGGGCCGACGGGCGGGAGGGGTCTGGAGGTCGATGCGGTGGCGAGCGCACTCCGCTCCCCACGACGCCGCAGCCCCTGCGCCTCCACCGCCCCCTCGCCATCGACATCTCCTCGGAGCCCGCGGTCGAGGCCGGATTCGCCGAGCTCGCGGAGGCTGGCTGGAGTCCGGACGTGGTGGTCGCGAACGCCGGCGTGCAGCTGTTCGGTCAGGACGCGAAGATCGCCGACCTCGACCTCGCCGTCTGGCAGCGGACCGTGGACGTGAACCTCACCGGCACCATGCTCACCGTGAAGCACGCAGTCCGCTCGATGCTCACCACCGGCGGCGGCTCGATCATCCTCACCGGCTCCCCGACGGGACTGACCGGGGAGGGCAACGACTTCACCTCCTACGCGACCACGAAGGCCGGGATCCACGGACTCGCCCGCACCGTCGCCGCCGCCTATGCGGCGGACGGGATCCGCGTGAACGCCGTGGTCCCCGGCTACACCGAGACCCCGCTGGTCACGACGATCTCCGACGACCCGGCCGAGCGCGCCGCGATCGTCGGCCGGATCCCGATGGGCCGCCCCGGCACGCCGGCCGACGTCGAGGGGATCATGGTGTTCCTCGCGAGCGACGACGCCGCCTTCGCCACCGGCGCGCTGTTCCGGGTCGACGGCGGCATGACCTCGCTGTGAGCGCCGCCGACGGCGCTCCCGCCCCCGCCGCGTCAGCCGCTGGACGCTCCGCGGAGGGCGCCTCCTCCGCGGTCGCGTCCCCTACGAGGAGGCCTTGGACGTCCGGCCGTTGGTCGCTCGAGGTGCGCGGCGACGAGCTGGCGGACATCCGCTGCGACGGCCGCGTGGTGCTGCGTGCCGTGCGCGCGGTCGCCCGCGACGACGACTGGGCGACCGCCTGGCCGAGCTCGGTGGACGTCACGGCCGACGGCGACCGCCTCGTCGTCGATCTCGACCTCGAGGCGGTCACCGACTCCTCGACGAACCGCATCGGGCTCGTGGTGCTCCACCCGCCGCAGCTCGCGGGCACGCCCCTGCAGGTCGCGCACCCGGACGGGAGCATCTACGAGCTCACCTTCCCCGTGCAGGTCAGCCCGCACCAGCCGGCGAAGGACATCGCCGGCCTCGCCTGGGAGGCCGGCGGCCTCCCGCTGCGCCTGGACCTCGACGGCGACGTGTTCGAGATGGAGGACCAGCGCAACTGGACCGACGCCTCGTACAAGACGTACTCCCGACCGCTCGACCTGCCGTTCCCGTACACGGTGGCCGCCGGGGATCGTGTGCGGCAGCAGCTCGTGCTGACCACGGGTGCCCCGACGCCCACGAGCGGTGATGAGGCGGCGGGCGCGGCCCCCGCGCAAGCTGCCGACCGGTCGACGGAGGCGTCGGACGGGCGTCCCGTCCTCGCCGATCGCACCGTGCCCGGAGACCGGGCCAGCACCGGTCCCGAGGCCGAGGAGCTGACCTGGCGGCGCGGCGGCGCGGTGCCCGTGATCGGCACCGGCCATCTGGACCTCGAGCTCGCCGATCCGGATTGGCCGCAGCGCCTCGACGCTGCGCTCACCGCCCGCGATGAGCTCGCGCTCTGGGTCGTCGCCCCCTCCCCCGCCGATCCGGCCGTGCTCGCCGAGCTCGGGAGCCGCCTGACCGCGGCGGTGCGCGACGGCACCTCTTTCCGCTTCCTCGGCATCGCCGATGCGGTCCGGCACGCCACCACCCCGGAGCTCGCCGCGGCGCTGCGGAAGATCGCCCCGGAGGGCGTCCCCCTGGTCGCCGGGGCCCGCTCGCACTTCACGGAGCTGAACCGCGAGTGGGAGACCGTGCTCGCCGCCGAGCCGGAGGCGCTCGCCTTCGCGACCACGCCGCTTTTCCACACCCTGGAGTCCGAGCAGCTGATCGAGGCGGTCGCCATGCAGCGCCTGCTCGCCGAGCAGCTCACGACGCGCGTCCCCGAGCAGCCCGTGCACGTCGGCCCGATCACCTTGCGCCCGCGCTTCGCGAACGTCGCGACCCGCCCGCAGCCGGTGCCCGCACCGGCCCCGCCTGCCGATCCCCGCGCCGGCACCGCGCTGCACGAGGCGTGGACGGTCGCAAGCGCGGCGGCCCTCGCGGTCCCAGGGGTCGTCTCGCTGACCTACGAGCAGCTGCCCGAACCGCTTGCGGCGCTCGGCCGCAGCGCGCCCGGCGCGCCGCATCACGACCGCGCGGACGCCCTGGTCACCGGCTATTCCGTCGACGACCTGATCTGGGCGATCGGTGACGGCGACGCTCTCCTGCTCGCGAACCTCTCGGCCCTTCCGCGCCGGGTGCGGCTGACCGGGCGCTCGGCTCCGCTCGACCTCGACCCGGTCTCCTGGAGCGCCGTCCCCGTCCTGTGACCGATCGCGTCGGCCGGCTCAGCCGCGCACGGGTGCCGGCCCGGTGCTCGAGCGCACCACGAGCTCGACCGGGACTCGCGGGTGCTCCGGGGGGCGGCGGGGATCGGCGATGCGGCGGTCCGCGGCCTTGATCGCGAGCCTCGCCATCTCCAGGGGGTCGGGGCGCAGCGTGGTGAGGTCGAGGAATGGCAGGCGCGCGACCGCGCTGTCGTCGAAGCCGACCACGGAGACGTCCCCCGGTATGTCGAGCCCGGCTCGCAGCAGGGTCTCGGCGAGGCCGAAGGCGCAGCGGTCGTTCGCGCACAGCACTGCGGTGGGGCGCTGCGGCTCGGCGAGCAGCGCGCTCGCGGCCGCATGCCCGCCGATCTCGTCGAGGGGGCTTTCGAGGGAGCGGATCCGGTCGCCGAGCCCCGCCGCCGTCATCGCGGTCTCGTAGCCGGCGCGACGCTCGGCGGGGTTCGGGCCGTCGGCGGGGCCGACGAAGACGATGTCCTCGTGGCCGAGTTCGACCAGGTGCCGCACGGCCGCGCTGACCCCGGTCGTGTTCTCGACCCGCACCTCGTCCAGCACCTCGGCATCCTCGCCCTCGGCCGCGCCGGGACCGGCAAGGAGTACGACCGGCACGGTGGTGGGGAGGTCCGAGATGGTGCCGGCCCCGTCGTCGGCGGCGGTGGCGATGAACGCCTCGATCCGCTGCCCGAGCAGCTCGTCCATCGCGGTGCGCTGGGTGCGGCCGGGGCCGATGTGGCTCAGTGCGAGCCGGTAGCCGCGCTCCGCCGCCGCGGCGTAGAGGGCGTCGACCAGCTCGACCTCGAAGGGCTGGCGCATCGTGAACATCAGCCCGATCATCCGGCTGCGGCGTCGGCGGAGCATGCGGGCGGAGTCGTCGGGGTGGTAGCCGATCTCGCGGGCCGCGGCGAGGACCCGTCGGCGGGACTCCTCCGAGGCGCCGGGCGCCCCGCGCAGCACGATCGAGACCAGCGGACGGGACATGCCCACCCGATCGGCGACGTCCTGCATCGTCGGGCGCCGCGCAGGACGGACCGGAGCCGACGCACCCTCGGGGCTGTCGCGTCCGTCCGGGGTGCTGGTGCTCGTCACCCGGGCATTGTCCCATGGGGGTCGCGCCCGACGAGGCGTCGGTGGGAGAGCCGGGGCCGGCGACGGAGAGCCGCCGACGGCCCCGTGCACCGGGACCGTCGGCGGCCGCTCGTGGACTGCTGCCCGCCTGTCAGGACGTGGTCTGCGGCAGGTAGATCTCGCCGGTGGTGACGTCCTCCTCGAGCTGCTCGAGGGTGCGTCCGCGCGTCTCGGGCACCCACTTCATCACGAAGCCGAAGGCGATGACGTTCAGGACCGCGAAGGCGAAGAAAGATCCCGACAGCCCCAGGACCTCGATGATCTTCGGGAAGAACAGTCCCAGGAAGGAGTTCGTCATCCACAGCACGAACACGGAGACGCCCATGCCGAAGGCCCGCATCCGCTGGGGGAAGATCTCCGAGAGCGTCACCCAGGTGGCGACGTTCAGGCACAGCTGCATTGCGCCGACGAAGAGGGTGATCAGGGCCAGCAGCACGAAGGGCTTCAGAAGGCTGTCGGGGTTCTCGGGGATCGTGACCGCGGCGAGGCCGATGAGCAGGTGGAAGAGGGCCACCAGGCCGTAGCCCCACAGGAAGGTCTTGCGCCGGCTGAAGCGGTCCATCATCTGCAGGGCGACGATCGCCGCGAGCACGGAGATCGCGGCCGGGGCGATATTGGCGATCAGGGCGCCGCCGTGGGTGAAGCCGGACTCGTGCAGCACCTTCTCGCCGTAGTAGAGGATCGAGTTGATGCCGGTGGTCTGCTGGAAGAACGCGAGTCCGCAGCCGATCAGCACGATCTTCACGAGGTTCTTGTTCGAGAAGATCTCGGCCAGGCTCATGGTGCTGCGGCGGGCCTCGGCCTCCTGGCTGCAGGAGATGTCGGCGAGCTCGGGGACGGCCCGCCCCTCGGGGCGCAGGGTCTCCAGGATCGTGAGCGCCTGGTCCGCACGGCCCTTGGCGATCAGCCAGCGGGGCGACTCCGGCAGACGCGCCATGCCCAGGAGCAGCAGCACCGCCGGGATGCCGGCGAACACGAACATCACGCGCCAGATGCCGACGAACTGCTCGCCCCACAGGTTGCCGATGATCGCGTTGACGACGATGGCGGCGAGCTGACCCGTCACGATCATCATCTCGTTGCGCCCCGCGAGGGAGCCGCGGATCTCGTAGGGGGCGAGCTCGGCGAGGTAGACGGGCACCACCACGGAGGCGGTGCCCACGGCGAGCCCGAGCACGATGCGGCCGACGACCACCGCGCCGAGGCCCGGCGCGCTGACCACGATCACGACGCCGACCAGGAACATCAGCGCCATCGCGAGGATGGTGCGCTTGCGGCCGATGGCGTCGGAGACGCGGCCGCCGGTGAGAGCGCCGACGGCCGCGGCGAACAGCAGCGAGCTGACGGCGATGCCGAGCCCCAGGGCGTCCAGGCCGAGGTCCTCCGACATGAAGCCGCCGGCGCCGTTGATGACGCTGGTGTCGTAGCCGAACAGCAGCCCGCCGAGGGTGGCGACGAGTGCGACCTTGCCCAGTCGGCTGCGGTAGGGCCCCGGGGTGAGGGGCGGGAGGTGAGCAGGGCCGGCAGGTGCCGGCGTGAGAGATCCGTGCGACATCGTGACTCCTTCGTCCGTGATGGCATCGGCGACCCAGACCACGATGTGCATATCCCAGGGTCGCGATGTCCGCACAAACTACCACGTGCTACTAGCACGTGGTAGTGCTTCGCAGGGGTAACTTGTAATGGGCGTACTACCTGGCGTTATGCCGTCGTAGGCGAATTGGTGGCCGAGCGCATGGGGGGCATGCGCCTCGAGTCGACAGCATCTTCGACTGTCCGCACGTCCGCACATGGGGCTTCCGTCGCGCTCCCCCACCCCGCGCCCGCGCACAAACGAGAAATGCGCCGTTCTGAACCACTTTCGCGCCCGAAGTGGTTCGGAACGGCGCATTCCTGGCCCAGCCGGCGGCGGTGGCGGGGCGGCGGCGGCGGTCGGTGCCGGTAGCCGCCGCCGCCCGGTGGCCGTGCTCAGGAATCGACCAGCGTGACCTCGAAGGAGTACCGCGAGGCGCGGTAGACGTGGTACCCGAACTCGACCACGCTGCCGTCGTTCGCGAAGGACTTGCGTTCCATGGTCAGCAGCGGCGCGCCGATCTCCTCCTCGAGCAGCTCGGCGTGCTCCTCGTCGGCGATGGTCGCGCCGATCCGCTCATGGGCGAGGACGGTGGTGATGCCGCGCTCGCGCAGGCAGGCGTACAGGCCGGAGGCGGCGAGCGCCTCGCGCGAGGGCGCGATCCGCTCGGGGATCGTGTTGCGCATGACGGCGAGGGGCTCCCCGTCGGCGTAGCGGACGCGGATCAGGTCCAGCACCTGCTCGCCCGGGGAGAGCTGCAGACGGTCCAGCGCCTCCGGGGAGGGCCGGCCGATGCGGTACTCGATGATCTCGGTGCGCGGGGCCTTGCCGGCGGTGCGCAGGTCGTCGTACAGCGAGGTCAGCGCGACCTGCCGGTTCACCGGCGCCTGCACCACCTGGGTGCCGACGCCGCGCTTGCGCACCAGCATCCCCTTGTCCACGAGCTCCTGGATGCCCTGGCGCACCGTGGGCCGCGACAGCTTCAGCCGCTTGGAGAGTGCCAGCTCGTTCTCGAGGCGGCTGCCCGGGGGCAGCACGCCGGAGCGGATCGCGTCCTCGATGCCGCCGGCGAGCTGCAGGTACAGCGGGGTGCTGGTATCGCGCTCGATCGTGAGGTCCAGGGTGATCGCGCCGTTCTCCGGCGCGCCGCTGCCCGCCGCGCCGTTCCCCGGCGCCGCGTGCTCCGTCGTGCTCCCGATGGCGTCGCTCGTGCTCTCGCTGTCCACGTCTGTCTCCTCGTCCTCCGGGTCTCCCCAGCGAGTTCCGGGTCCTCCCCCGCCGCGGCGCGGGCCCGCCCCGCAGGATACGGGGCGGGCCGAGCCGTGGTGCCGGGGGCGGGGCTCCTCGACCGCGCCGCCTCAGGCGGGGCGCTCCTGCAGGGTCACGTCCACGGCGCCCTCGGCCGTGAGCGACCGCTCCGCCGCCTCGCACACCGCGGCTGCGGCATAGCCGTCCCAGGCGGTCGCCGAGCGGGGCGCGATGTTGCTGCCGTCGGCCACTGCGGCGACCCACGCCTGCACCTCCGCGTCGTAGGCGGCGATGAAGCGGGGGCGGAAGTCCAGCGGCACCTGCCCGCCCCAGCGGGAGCCGGCCTGCTGGGTGGTGACCATCCCGGACTCCTGGCCCACGGTCGCCGCGCCCTTCGAGCCGACGAGCTCGGTGCGGACCTCGTAGCCGGCGTCGGTGCTGACCCACAGCTCGTCGGTGACCACGGTGCCGGAGGCGGTGCGGAACAGGAACAGCAGCGGGTCGTGCAGCCCCTCGGGCGCCTTCTCGGTGCTGCGCGGCATGACGGTCTGCACCGAGACCACCGGCTCCTCGAGGAAGAAGGAGATCGCGTCGATCTCGTGCACGGCCGAGTCGTAGACCATGTGGGTGTCGGTGAAGCCGGGCAGCACCGAGGCGTTGCGGTGCTTGCAGTTCAGCAGCATCGGCGTGCCGAGCTCGCCCGCCTCGAGGGCGTCCTTCAGCTCGCCGTAGCCGACGTCGAAGCGGCGCATGAAGCCGAGGGAGACCAGCGCAGTGCCGGCCTCGGCCTCGGCGCGGACCACGTCGTAGGCGTCGGAGGGGTTCATCGCCAGCGGCTTCTCGCAGAGCACCGGCTTGCCCGCCTCGATGCAGGCCAGGACCTGCTCGCGGTGGAACTCGCCGGGGCTGGCGATGAGCACGGCGTCGACGTCCTCGGCCGCGACGACCTCCTGCCACGTGTCGACGACGCGGGAGCCGGGTGCGGCGTGGGAGACCTTCTCGGCGGTCTCGCGCAGGTAGTCGCTGAGCACGCTGACGCGCGCACCCTTGATGCGGCGCGTGATGCGCTCGACGTGGTCGGCGCCCATGCGACCCACGCCGATCACGCCGACGCGGACGTCCTGCGGGGGTGCGGTCTGCGGCGCCGCGTTCTGCTGCACCGGGGCTGCATGCTCTGCGGTCATCGGGCCTCTCCTTCGAGTCGCGGGTCGATCCCGGCGTCGGCCCAGGTGTCGCGCACCCAGCCCTGCTCGGGATGGTCGGTGATGTTCCAGGCCCGCTCCGCCTCGGGGCCGGCCATGACGTTGAGGTAGTACATGTCGTGGCCGGGCGCGGCGGCGCAGGGGCCGTGCCAGCCGTGCGGGACCAGGACCGTGTCGCCGCTGCGCACCTCGGTGAGCACGTCGATCGGCGTGTCCTCGCCGCTGGAGGTGGTCTGGTGGAAGCCGAAGCCGGGACCGGCGGGGCCGTCCTGGATCTCGTAGTAGTAGATCTCCTCGAGCTCCGACTCCAGGTGCTCGCCGTCGTGGACCGTCTCGTCGTGCTTGTGCGCGGGGTAGCTGGACCAGTTCCCGCCGGGGGTGATGACCTCGCAGGCGATGAGGGAGTCCATCTGGTCGAAGGCGCCGACGGTGCCGAAGTTGCGCACCTTGCGGGTCATGTTCCCGCCGCCGCGGATCTCGACGGGCACGTCCTCGGCGCGGATCAGCGCGACGGGGTGGGCGCCGGTGGCGACGGCGGTGGCGAGCGCGAAGCGGCCGCCCTGCTCGGAGGAGATCGTCAGCTGGGAGCCGACGGGGACGTAGAGCACGTCGGTCGCGGAGGCGAAGACGTCCTCGCGGCCGCGCAGTCGGTGGGTCTCGCCGGCCACGGTGACGTCGCACGCCCCGTTCAGCGGCACGACCATCGCCTCGACGCCGCCCGCGGTGACCAGCTCGCTGCCGCCCGCGGCGAGGGCGAGGACGCGCAGGCCGGTGTGGACCCAGCCCTCGCGCGCGCCGGGATCGATGATCGTCTCGTAGTTGCCGCGGCCGGTGGACCCGGCCGGCAGGTGGAGCTGCTCGGTGTCGCTCATGGATGCTCTCCTGTTCTCGATGCTGGGGGCGGGGTCGTCAGGACGCGCTCGCGGAGCGGATCATGTCGACCGACGCGGAGACCGCCGCGGTGACGTCGTCCCCCGCCGGGTACAGCAGGGTCCGGCCGACGACGAGGCCGCGCACGTTCGGGCGGGCCAGCGCCCTCCCCCACGAGGCGCGGATCGTCTCGGGATCGTCGTCCACCGGGTCTCCGCCGAGGATCAGGGTGGGCATGGTGGTGGCGTCCATGACCCGCTCCATGTCCTCGACCGCCGGGAGCTTCAGCCAGGTGTAGGCGCTGGTGGCGCCGAGGCCCTGGGCGATGTGGATGGACTTGATGACCGCCTCCGGGGAGAGGTCGTTGACGACCTTCGTGCCCGGCCCGCCGGGGCGGGAGGACATGAACGGCTCGACCATCGCGATCAGCTCGTGGCGGGCGAGGTCGGTGACCGCGTTCGCGCTCGCCTCGAGGATGAAGGAGGTGCGGTCGTCGTCGAGGTCGATGCGGATGAGCATCTTCCCGCCGTCGAAGCCGGCCTGCTTGATCGAGGCGGCGTCGTAGGCGGTGAAGCGGTCCTCGATCTCCCAGGACCCGCCCTGCAGGCCGCCGCGGTTCATCGAGGCGAACACGACCTTGTCCTCGAGCGCACCCATGACCAGCAGGTCCTCGAGGATGTCGGCGGTGCCGAGCACCCCGTCCACACCGGGCACGGCCAGCGCCTCGCGCATGCGGTCCAGCAGCTCGGTGCGGGAGGCCATGGCCTGGTCGCGGGAGCCGACGCCGAGGGCGCCGCGGGCCGGGTGGTCGGCGGCGATGATCATCATCGTGCCGTCGGTGTCGGCGACGGTGCGGCGCTTCCGCGCGGCGGCGAGGCGGGCGAAGCGGCCCGGGTCCTCGATCCGCACGCGCGTGACCTCGTCGTAGGTCGAGACGAAGCCGTCGGCTCCGACGACGGTGGGGCTGGTGGTCATCGCTGCTCCGCCCCGACGGCGCCGCGACCCCGCAGGGCCCCGAGCATCTCGTCGACCGTCTGCCCCTTGTTGGGATCGCCGCCCGCGATGAGCAGGTCGATCTCCTCGGTGGTGGGCATGGCGGTGGAGCACTCGAGGCGGGAGGTCACGATGGCGCCGGCCGCGTTGCAGCGGGTCAGCGTCTCCTCGAGGGACTGGCCGGTGAGCAGGCCGTGGCAGAGCGAACCGCCGAAGCTGTCGCCGGCGCCGAGGCCGTTGATCACCTGGATCATGTTCGGGGCGACGACCACACGCTCGTCGGCGGTCTTCCCGAGCACGCCCTTGGGGCCCTGCTTGACGATCGCGACCTTCACGCCGGCCTCGAGCAGCGCGTCGGCCGCGCGCTCGGGCTCGGTCTCGCCGACGGCGACCTCGCACTCCTCCTTGTTGCCGACGGCGACCGTCGTAAACTCCAGCGCCTCGCGGTACTGCTCCCGGGCCTCCTCGATCGAGGACCAGAACATGGGCCGGTAGTCGAGGTCGAAGACGGTGTGCCCGGCGTTCGGGCCCCCGTCGCGGCCGCGGACCTCGAGCGCCGCGTGGTGGGCGGAGCGGCTGGGCTCCTCGGACAGGCCGGTGCCGGAGAACCAGAACAGCGGGACCTCGCGGATCGCGTCGAGGTCGAGGTGCTCGGGCGCGACCTGCAGGTCGGGGGCGCTGGGCTTGCGATAGAAGTACAGCGGGAAGTCGTCCGGCGGGAAGATCTCGCACAGCGTGATCGGGGTGTTCAGCTCGTCGTTCTTCACGACGTAGCGGCCGGAGACGCCCAGGCGCTCCATCTCCTTGACCACGTAGCGACCGAAGGGATCATCGCCCACGCCCGTGATCACGGCGGGCGTGTGCCCGAGCCGCGCCGCCGCGACGGCGACGTTGGTGGGGCTGCCGCCGAGGAACTTGCCGAAGCTGTGGATGTCCTCGAGACCCTTCTCGATCTCCAAGGGGTAGATGTCCACGCCGCTGCGGCCGAACGTGATGATGTCGAGATCAGATGCCATGGCTCTCCATGCCTCCCTGCGTCAGAACCTGGTGCGGTGTCGCGGGCAGCTCTGCCCCACGACCCTCCGGTCACCACCCATGATCACATGGGGAACCGTCTTTGTCCATACAAATATAGGGAATTGTCGGGCGGCCGACGGCCCGCCACTCGATCTCCCGAGACCGGGGCGGGTGCCCGGCTGCCGGGCGGTCGGGCTCAGAGCTCGCCGGTGAGGAACTGCGCGCGGCCCCTGCCGAAGGACCAGTCCTCGTGGCCGTTCTCCACGACGGAGACGATCAGGTCGTCCTCGCGCACGAGACCTGCGGCGGCGAGGCGCTCCGACAGCGCCGCGTAGATCGCCTTCTTCTGCTCCTCGCCGCGGCCCTGCTGGGTGATGTGGATGATCACCACGCCGTCGCTGCGCTCGAGGCCGAGACCGGTGTCCTCGGCGATGATCGAGCCGACGGGCAGGGTCTCGAGGATCTGGTAGCGGTCCCCGGGCGGGGCGGCGAACAGCTCGAGCATGACGTCCTGGACGAGGTCGGCCATCTGCCGGGACTCTTCGGGGGTGCGGACATCCTGCTGGGTGATGCGGACGAGCGGCATGAGGTGCTCCTTCTGTGGGGATGGGACTGCGGAGGGATCAGAGCGGAAGGGGCGGACCGAAGCGGTCTCGGCGGCCCATCCCATGAGAAGTGCGGGAATCAGGCCCGATAACGACACTTCTCATGGGATCGTCGGGGCCGCCGCCGGGGTCAGACCCCGGCGGCCTCGGCGGCGGCGAGCAGGGTGCGGGCGCCGCGCTCGAGGCCCTCGACCTTGCCGAAGGCCGCGTCCTCGTGCTCGATGTTGACGCCCAGGTCCGGGTTCACCGCCGCGAGCGCCGTGAGGAACCGGGTCCAGTAGTCCACGTCGTGCCCCTCGCCGAGGGCCACGAAGCGCCAGGCCGGGTCCTCGGGCCAGGTGCTGCAGTAGTGGCCGATGCCGGTGGGGGTGCGCTGGGCGGGATCCTCGGGCACCGGGTCGAAGGCGGTGTCGAGCACGCCGCGCACGGCCGCGCCCGGCAGCACCGCGGTGTCCTTGGCGTGCACGTGGGTGATGTGCGCGCCGAGCCGCTCGATGCAGTCGATCGGCTCCATCTGCTGCCAGAACAGGTGCGAGGGATCGAGGTTCACACCGATGTTCGTCGGCTCCACGCGGTCGAGGAACTGCTCGAAGGTGAGCGGGGAGAAGACGAGGTTGCGCGGGTGCATCTCGAAGGCGAGCTGCACGTCGCGCTCCCGGGCGAGGGCGTCGATCTCCTTCCAGAAGGGCACCGCGACGGACCACTGGTGCTCCAGGATCTCCAGATCGATGCCGTTCCAGGGGTTCACGATCCAGGCCGGGTAGCGGGCGCCGGGATCGGTGCCGGGCGTGCCGGACATCGCGACCACGTCGCGCACGCCGAGGCTGCCGGCGAGCTCGATGGTGCGGCGCAGGTCGTGGGCGTGCGGGAGGCCCTCGGTGGGCAGCGGGGAGAGCGGGTTGCCGGAGACGGTCAGGCCCGTCAGCTCCATGCCCTTGTCGGCGAAGAGGGCGCGCAGCTCGCCGCGCTCCTTCTCGCTGGCCAGCAGCGCGTCGACGTGGGCGTGCGGGGAGGGGATGAAGCCTCCGGTGTTGAGCTCGGCGCCCGTCAGGCCCGCCGCGGCGAGCACGTCGAGGGCCTCGGAGAGGGAGCGGTCCTGCAGGCAGGCGGTGTAGGCGCCGTAGGTGAAGGCCATGTCGGGTCCTTTCGGGGGTCGTGGACGGGATCAGTCGATCTGGATGGCCGCGCCGCCGCGCTCGGCGGACTCGGCGACCGCGCCGAGGATCCGCATCTGGCGGTAGCCGTCGGAGAAGCTCGCGCAGCGCGGCAGGGCGCCGTCCTCGATGCCCGCGACCTGCTGGAGGAAGGCGTGGGCCTGGTAGGTGAACTGCTCGATCTGGTTCAGGCCCACGCCGCCGAAGGCCATGGAGGAGCCGTTCTTGAAGTAGGGGAAGTCGGGGTTGACCAGCACCTGGCGGAGGCCGCCGAGGCCCGCGGGCGAGGAGGCGTCGGCCAGCTGGATCTCGCCGGTGCGGTCCAGGGACCAGGTGGCGGAGCCGCCGGTGCCGAGCACGGCGAGGTTCTTGAAGTTCGGCAGGCCGTGGGCGACGCGGGAGACGGAGAAGGTGCCGGCCGCGCCGGAGGCGAAGCGGGCGGTGAAGGTCGCGACGTCGTCGTTCTCCACCTCCTCCTTCGGGGCGTCGGCCGACGCGGTCACGCCGCGGCCGCCCGCGACGGCGCCGGTCACCACGGGGCGCTCGGCGATGGTGCGGACCAGCTGCGCACCGGAGACCTCGACGACCGGGCCCATGATCAGCTCGGCGGAGTCCACCAGGTGCGAGCCGACGTCGCCGAGGGCGCCGGAGCCCATCGGGCCCTTGTAGCGCCAGGCCATCGGCGCGTTCGGGTCGGCGCCGTAGTCGCACCAGTAGCGGGCGTCGAGGTGGGCGACCTCGCCGAGCGCACCCTCCTGCGCGAGCTTGGCGAGCATGGCGATGCCGGCGTTGCGGCGGAAGGTGTAGCCGGTGGCGAGGACCAGGTCGGGGTGCTTCGCCTCGAGCTCGGCCATGGCCTTCGCGTCCTCGAGGGTGCCGGCCAGGGGCTTCTCGCAGAGCACGTGCTTGCCGGCGGCGGCCATCGCCTCGGCGATCTCGCGGTGCAGGGCGTTGCCCACCACGATCGAGACGATGTCGATGGAGTCGTCGCCTGCGACCTCGCGCCAGTCGCCGACGGCCTTCTCGTAGCCGTAGCGCTTCGCGGCGTCCTCGGCGAAGGGCAGGTGGGCGTCGGCGATGGTCGCCAGGCGCACAGGCGGGAGGCCGAGGTCGTAGACGGTGCCGGCCTGGCGCCAGGCGTTGGCGTGGGTCTTGCCGGCCATGCCGGCTCCGATCACGGCGACGGACAGTGGCTTCGTGCTCATGGGCATGGTCCTCTCGGAAGGTGGAGTCGTGCAGGAGGGTCGACGGGTCGGGGCCGAGCGGGGTCGGGCGGGGTCGGGCGGGGTCGGGCGGGGTCGGGCGGGGTCGGGCGGGGTCGGGTCGGATGGTCAGGAGCTCGGCTCCTCACCGAGTGCTGCATCTGGACCGCCACGGGGCCGCCATAGCGGTCCAGATGCAGCACTCGGTGTGATCGGCGCGGGGTCGACGCTGGGTCGGGGCGAGTGGCGCAGGCCGGGGTGCGGGGCGGGTGGCGCAGGGCGGGGGCGCGGGGCCGTCGGCCGTCAGCGCAGGCGGATGACGCCGCCGGCCTCGCGGAACTCCCATTCGATGCGCTCGAGGGTGAACTTCCGCGTCTCCGGCACCCGCAGGTAGTACCAGGTGACGGCGAAGATGTTGATCGCGGCGAACAGGCCGTAGGTGAACACCGGGCCGACCCCGTCCATCAGGACCGGGAAGGTGACCGTGACCAGCATGTTCGCCAGCCACAGGAGCATGACGGCGAAGCCGTTGGCGGCGCCGCGGATCGAGGCCGGGAAGATCTCCGAGAGCATCACCCACATGACCGGGCCGGGGCCCGACTGCATGCCGAGCATGAACAGCACGATCACGACCACGACGAGATACGGGACGAAGCCGGGGATGTCCGGCGAGACCGTGCCGTCGAGGTTGATGTACGGGTTGATGCCGAGCAGGAAGATCGCGGTCATCGCGATGAGGGACAGGGTGAGGATCGCCTGTCCCACGAGCAGCACCTGGCGTCGGCCGAAGCGGCGCAGCGCGAGCAGGCCCGCGGCGGAGCCGATCACGGAGGCGACGCCGGTGAAGACGTTGAGGATGATCGAGGCCTGCGAGTCGAAGCCGGCCGCCATCAGCACCTTAGGGGCGTAGTACATCATCGTGTTCACGCCGGTGAGCTGCTGCAGGATCGCGAAGGTGCCGCCGAAGATGATGATCGAGCGCAGCCACGGGACCCTGAAGCCGGCGCGCAGGCTGAGCTTCTCCCGTTTTGCCTCGAGGCGGCGGGCCTCCTCCATCTCGGCGACCTCGACGAGGACGTCGTGCCTGCCCTCGATGCGCAGACGCTTGAGGGAGCCGATCGCCTCCTCGAGCTCGCCGCGGCTGACGTGCCAGCGGGCGGACTCCGGCATCAGACGGATCCCGATCCACAGCGCGATCGCGGGGATCGAGCAGAGCACGAGCATGTAGCGCCATGCGTGGCCGTTGCCCTCGGAGACGCTGACCCCGGCGATGCCGGCGAGCAGGTCCCAGGAGACCGTCTCCCCGGCCTGGTAGGTGCCGGAGGGGTCGTTCTCGACGACGGCCTGGGGCCCGCCCTGCAGCGAGGCGATCACGGCGTTGAAGGCGAAGGCGGCGAGCTGGCCGGTGACGATCATGAGCTGGTCGACCGCGACGAGCATGCCGCGCTGCTCCTTGGGCGCGGACTCGGAGAGGTAGACCGGCACGGTGGTGGAGGCGCCGCCGACGGCGAGGCCCAGCACGAAGCGGGCGATGTACATCAGGACGATGTTCGGGGCGAGGGCGCAGCCGACGGCGCCGACGAAGAAGAGCACCGCGAGCAGCAGGATGTTGTGGCGTCGGCCGTAGCGGTCCGAGAGCCGGCCGCCGACGATCGCGCCGACGGCGCAGCCGAACAGCAGGAAGCCGCCGATCAGCCCCTCCTCGAGGGAGGTCAGGGCGAGGCCGCCCGCCTCGGAGGGCAGGTGCATGTAGGGCAGGGCACCGGAGATCACGCCGGTGTCGTAGCCGAAGAGGAAGCCGCCGAGGCAGGCGACGACGGCGAGGAATCCGATCGAGCGCTTCTTCCCGGAGGCGGGGGTCTTCGCGACCAGCTCGCGTAATCTCTCGGTGGAGTGCGACGGGGTGAGGCTCATGTTCCCTCCTTGGAACCTGAGACCGACGCCGGGGCGCCGGTGCGCGGTGCCGCCGGGCACCTGCGCGCTGGGCGGGGTCGCTCCCCGTCGATCCGCGGCGCCCTGATATGTCAGGACGGAGGAGCGCTGGAGAGGCTTGATTGTCCTGTCTTAACGACCGAACAATACTGACGAGACGGCAAGCTAACACAGGATTCTGACCCGGGGAAGGCCCGTTCGACCCGGGTCGGCAAGCGCAGATCGCGCCTACCTGGAGCTTTACCACAGGCACCTGCGGACATTCTTGTCATGACAAAGTGTTGACAGGGTCGGTCTCGCAGGCCATGCTTGTCCCACGAGCTCACCGTCGAGTGGACCCCGCGCGGTCACCGGCAGTGACGACGACCTCCCGCCGGCATGCACGGCGGGTCCGACCTTCCCGCCCCATCGTGCGGCGGGCCTGCATCACGGAGGCAGCATGAGCGAGAACCCTTCGGCCCCTGCCGCGGCGTCGGCCGCCGGCGCATCGTCGGCCCCCGCCGGCACGATCCGGCTCACCGTCGCCCAGGCCCTGGTGCGCTTCCTCGCCGCCCAGCACAGCGAGCGCGACGGCGTGCGGCAGCGTCTGATCCCCGGCACCTTCGGCATCTTCGGCCACGGCAACGTCGCGGGCGTCGGCCAGGCGCTCCTGCAGAACGCGCTGGACCCCGCCCCCGCCGAGGCTGCTATCCCCGCCGAGGCGGAGATGCCCTACTACCAGGCGCGCAACGAGCAGAACATGGTCCACACGGCCGTGGCCTACGCGCGCACGAAGAACCGTCTGCAGGCCATGGCGTGCACCGCCTCGATCGGCCCAGGCTCGACGAACATGGTCACCGGCGCGGCGCTGGCGACCATCGACCGGATCCCCGTGCTGATCCTGCCCAGCGACGTCTTCGCGAACCGCGCCGTGGACCCCGTGCTGCAGCAGCTCGAGGACGAGCGGGCCATGGACGTCACCGTCAACGACGCCTTCCGCCCCGTCTCCCGCTACTTCGACCGCATCTGGCGCCCCGAGCAGCTGATCCCCTCGCTGCTGGCCGCGATGCGCGTGCTCACCGACCCCGCCGAGACCGGCGCCGTGACGATCTGCCTCCCCCAGGACGTGCAGGCCGAGGCGCACGACTGGCCCGTGGAGCTGTTCGCCGAGCGCACCTGGCACGTCGGCCGCCCCGTGCCGGAGCCCGCGGCGCTGGAGCGCGCGCTCGAGGTGATCCGCGGAGCGGAGCGCCCCGTCGTCATCGCCGGCGGCGGCGCGATCTACTCCGAGGCGAGCGAGGCGCTCGCGGCCTTCACCGACGCGACCGGCATCCCGGTGCTGGACACCCAGGCCGGCAAGGGCGCGCTCAGCGCGGACCACCCGCTGTGCCTAGGCGGCGTCGGCGCGACCGGCAACGACGCGGCGAACACGCTCGCGGCCGAGGCCGACGTGGTGATCGGCGTGGGCACCCGCTACACCGACTTCACCACCGCCTCCCACACCGCCTTCCGCAACGCCGACGTGCGCTTCGTGAACCTCAACGTCAAAGCCTTCGACGCCGCGAAGCACGCCGCGACGATGCTGGTGGCCGACGCCCGCGAGGGTCTCGCCGCGCTGCAGGCCGGGCTCTCCGGCTGGCAGGCCCCGGCCGAGCACGGCGAGCGGGCCAGGCAGCTCCGCGCCGACTGGGAGCAGCTCGTCGAGCCCTGCTTCCAGCCCCACGACCAGGAGCTGCCCGCCCAGACCGAGATCTTCGGCGCGCTGAACGAGCTGATGGGCGACACCGACATCGTCATCAACGCCGCCGGCTCCATGCCCGGCGACCTGCAGGCGCTGTGGAAGGCCCGCTCCCCGCAGCAGTACCACCTCGAGTACGGCTACTCCTGCATGGGCTACGAGCTGCCCGCCTCGCTCGGCGCGAAGATGGCCGCGCCGGAGTCGGAGGTCGTCGCGATCATCGGCGACGGCACCTTCCAGATGGCGCCGCAGGAGATCGCGACCATCGTCGCCGAGCGGATCAAGGTCATCCTCGTGATCCTGCAGAACCACGGCTGGTCCTCGATCGGCTCCCTCTCGGAGTCCCACGGCAGCCAGCGCTTCGGCACCAAGTACCGCATGCGCGACGAGAACAGCGGGATGCTCGACGGCGACAAGCTCCCCTTCGACATCCCCGCGAACATCCGCTCCTACGGGCTCGAGGTGCAGGAGGTCTCCGACACCGAGTCCTTCCGCGAGGCGTACCGCCGCGCGGAGCAGTCCGAGGAGGCGACCGCGATCGTGGTCAACACGAACCTGTACGGCCCGAACCCGCCCGGGATCGGCTGGTGGGACGTGCCGGTCAGCGCCGTCTCCCGCCTCGAGTCGACCCAGCAGGCCCGCGCCCAGTACGAGCAGGACCTCGTCCCGCAGCGCCACTATCTCTGAACCGTTCCAGGCCGCGCACAATTCTGCGTCCTGTGCGTGACCTCAACTCCATATACGTCCTGAGGTCACGCCTGGAGCGCAGAAGTTCCCGCAGCGCCACTACCTCTGACCCACCGCAGACCACCCCGACACCCCACCCCGAGGAGAGACACCATGGGATACGAGATCACTCACTGGATCGACGGCCGCGAGGTCGCCGGAGCCGGCTCCACCCAGCCGATCATGAACCCCGCCACCGGCGGCGAGGTCGGCACGCTGCAGCTCGGCGACGCCTCTACCGTCGACCAGGCCGTCGAGGTCGCCCGGCGCGCGCAGAAGGAGTGGGCGAAGGTCTCGCTCGCCAAGCGCACCCAGATCCTCTACCGCATGCGGCAGCTGATGATCGAGAACACCGACGAGATCGCCGTCGTGATCTCCCGCGAGCACGGCAAGACCGTCGGCGACGCGAAGGGCGAGATCGCCCGCGGCCTGGAGACGCTCGAGTTCGCCACCTCCATCACGCAGGACCTCAAGGGCGGCTTCTCCCAGAACATCTCCACCGGCGTGGACGGCCACACCCTGCGCCAGCCGCTCGGCGTCGTCGCCGGCATCACGCCCTTCAACTTCCCGGCGATGGTGCCCTTCTGGATGCACCCGATCGCGATCGCGACCGGCAACGCCTTCATCCTCAAGCCCTCCGAGCGCGACCCCTCCGCCTCGAACATCGTCGCCCGCCTCTACCAGGAGGCCGGCCTGCCCGACGGCGTGTTCCAGGTGGTCCACGGCGGCAAGACCGTCGTCGACGCGCTGTGCACGCACGATGGGATCGCGGGGGTGTCCTTCGTCGGCTCCACCCCGATCGCCAAGCACGTCCACGCCACCGCCTCCGCGGCCGGCAAGCGCGTCCAGGCCCTCGGCGGCGCGAACAACCACGCCGTGGTGATGCCGGATGCGAACGTCGAGTTCGCCGCCGCGCAGGTCGCCTCGGGCGCCTTCGGCTCCGCCGGCGAGCGCTGCATGGCCGTCCCGGTCGCGGTGACCGTGGGCGACGTGCACGAGGAGTTCCTCGCCGCGATCAAGGCCGAGGCCGAGAAGCTCGTGGTCGGCCCGGGCGATGACGAGAGGACCGACATGCCGCCGGTCATCACGCCCGACGCGAAGGCGCGCGTGATCCGCATGACCGACGAGGCCGAGCAGGCCGGCGCCACCATCGTCGTCGACGGCCGCGGGCTCGTGGTCGAGGGCCACGAGAACGGCAACTTCGTGGGGCCGACGGTCATCACCGGTCTGCCCGCCGACCACCCCACCTACACCGAGGAGGTCTTCGGCCCGGTGCTCGTGGTGATGCACGTGAACAACTTCGACGAGGCGATCGACCTGGTCAACGCCTCTCCGTTCGGCAACGGCACCGCGATCTTCACCGACTCCGGCCACTACGCGCGCCGCTTCGAGGACGAGATCCAGGTGGGCATGATCGGCATCAACGTGCCGATCCCGACCCCGGTGGGCTACTACTCCTTCGGCGGCTGGAAGGACTCGCTGTTCGGCGAGCACCACGCCCACGGCCCCGAGGGCGTCTCCTTCTACACCCGCCAGAAGGCCGTCACCACCCGCTGGCCCTCGCAGAACGAGTCGGTCGAGTCCTCGATGAGCTTCCCGACCCACGACTGAGCAGCTGCACGGGCGGCCGACGGGGCCGGGCGGCCGCCGGCGGCCGCCCCGCCCCGCGGCCCACCCCCAACACGACAGCCGCCCGCCCGGCTTCCCGGCCCCCGCAGGTTTTGCGGCAGTGACGACTCATGGAAGCACCAGCATGAGTCGCAGCGGCCGCAAAACCTCACCAGCAGCCGCGCAGCTGCCGGCTCCACAGCCCGCGCCGCCGGCCCCACGCCCCGCATGACCTCCGAAGGAGCAGAGTCTTGACCACCACCTCGCCCTCCCCCGCCGCCGGCGACAAGTCGCGCAATCCCGAGGCGCCCTACGACAAGCTCACGATCGGCGTCTGCCCCGACCAGTGGGGCGTGTGGTTCCCCGAGGACGAGAAGCAGATCCCGTGGCGCACCGCGCTCGGCGAGATGGCCGAGGCCGGCTTCTCCGTGATGGAGACCGGGCCGTGGGGCTACTTCCCGAAGGACGCGAAGGAGCTGAGGTCTGTGATGGACGAGCACGGCTTCCGCGTCGTGGCCGGGACCGGCTGGGGCATCCTGCACAAGGAGGATGCCTGGCCGGAGACGGAGCGGACCTTCCGCGCGATCGCCGAGACCCACGCCGCCGTTGGCGCGGAGTACATGGTGCACCTGCCGCCGATGTACCGCGACGAGAAGACCTGGGAGTTCACCGACGACCGGGAGCTGACCGGCGAGGCGTGGCGGCGCTACGTCGAGAACGCCAACGAGCTGGGCCGCATCATGAAGCAGGACTACGGCCTGACGATGGTGCTGCACCCCCACGGCGACTCCCACATCGAGACCCCCGAGGAGATCGCCCGCGTCTTCGAGGCGACCGACCCGGAGCTGGTCAGCTTCTGCCTGGACACCGGCCACATCGTCTACGGCGGCGGCGACCCGATCTCGATGATCGACGAGTACCCCGAGCGGATCGGCTACGTGCACATCAAGGCCTTCGACCCGGACATCACCCGCGAGGCGCACGAGAAGGACTGGCCCTTCGGCGAGGCCGTCGCCAAGGGCGCCTCGGTGAAGCCGCCGGCCGGGCTGCCGGACATGAAGGACCTGGTCCAGAAGCTGGTCACCCTCGACAAGGAGCTGTACGTGATCTGCGAGCAGGACCTCTACCCCTGCGATCCCTCGCTCCCGCTGCCCAACGCCATCGCGACCCGCGAGTTCCTGGCCGAGTGCGGCCTGGGCGTGAAGTGACCCGCTCCCGCTGACCCCGCCGCGCCGCGCACCGCGTCGGCCCCGCCCCTTCGAAGGAGGACCTCCATGGTGAAGATCCTGCTGGACCCGTCCATGTACCACCCGCACCTCAGCGTCGCGGAGGAGCTCGCGAAGGCCGCCGAGCTGGGCTTCGAGTACCTCGAGCTCTCGCCCCGCGCCGACTTCCACGAGTGGCACCACTACCCCAAGGTGGACCGCCACCAGATCGCCGAGGTGAAGCAGGCGATGAAGGACACCGGGGTGAAGATCTGGACCTTCAACCCCGTCTTCGACTGGGCGAGCCCCGACGAGCAGGAGCGCCAGGCGCAGGTGCGCAACTGGAAGCGACTGCTCGAGATCGCCGACGCCCTCGAGGTGCCGCTGATCGCGACCGAGTTCTCCGGCGACCCGAACCGTCCCCGGCAGAGCGAGGGCCAGTTCTACAGGTCGATGGAGGAGCTGATCCCCGTCTTCGAGAAGTACGGCCTGGAGTGCACGATCGAGGCGCACCCCTACGACTTCGTCGAGGAGAACGACCGGGCCGTGCAGATCATCCGCGGCGTGGACCGGGACTGGCTGAACTACGAGTTCTGCTTCCCGCACGCCTACCACCTGGGCCAGGGCGCCCGGGATCCGCGCGAGATGATGGACTACGCCGGTGACCGGCTGAAGCACCTGCACATCGCGGACGTCTTCGACCACACCGCGAACGTCGGCAACCGCTACATCATGAACCCGCCGGGGGTCGATGCCCGCATCCACCAGCACAACGAGATCGGCAACGGCGGGATCGACTGGGACTCCGCCTTCGCCTACCTGCGCGAGCGCGAGTACGACGGGCCGGTCTCCGTGTGCGTGTTCGGCTGGGAGGAGGAGGCCGACGCGATCAACGTGAGGATGCGCGAGCGGATCCAGAAGGAGCTCGGGCAGGGAGGCCCCCATGCGTGAGATCGGCATCGGTGTGGTGAGCCTCGGCTGGATGGGGCGGCTGCATTCCGCGTCCTACCAGCGGATCCCCTCCCGCTTCCCGGAACTGGGCATCCGGCCGCGGCTCGTGGTCGCGGCGGATCCGATCGAGGAGAACCAGAAGGCCGCCGTGGAGCAGTTCGGCTTCGAGAGGGCCGTCGCCTCGATCGACGACGTGCTCGCCGATCCCGAGGTCGAGGCGATCTCGATCTGCTCCCCGAACTTCCTCCACCGTGACTTCGCGGTGAAGGCGGCAGCGGCGGGCAAGCCCTTCTGGATCGAGAAGCCGATGGGCGTCTCCGCCGAGCAGTCCCGCGAGATCCGCGACGCCGCGGCGGCGGCCCGGGGCGGCGCCGGCATCGCGACCGCGGTGGGCTTCAACTACCGCCATGCCCCCGCGATCGCGCACCTGCGCGAGCTCGTCCGCGGTGGGCGGCTGGGGCGGATCACGAACGTGCGCTGCTGGCTGATCGCCGACTACGCCTCCTCCCCCGAGGGGCCTCTGACCTGGCGCTACGACCGCGCCAAGGGTGGCAGCGGTGTGATAGGCGACCTGCTCTCGCACGGGGCGGACCTGGTCCAGCACGTCACCGGTCAGCGGATCGCCGAGGTCTCCGCGACCACCGACATCTTCGTCCGCGACCGGCCGGTCCCGACGAAGCTCGGCGTGGGCCACGGCGGCTTCGAGGTGGGCGAGGAGCGCGGGGAGGTCGAGAACGAGGACTGGGTCGCGGCACTCGCGCGGCTCGACGGCGGGGCGCACGCGACGCTCGAGTCCTCCCGCGTCGCCCGCGGCCACCGCAGCGACTACGCGCTGGAGGTGTTCGGCACCGAGGGCTCTGCCCGCTGGTCCTTCACCCGCATGAACGAGTTCGAGGTGATGATCGGCGAGGGCGGCACCGAGCACGGCTACACCACCGTGCTCGCCGGTCCCGGCCACGGCGACTACGCCCGCTTCCAGCCCGGCCCCGGCATCCCCATGAGCTTCGACGACCTCAAGACCATCGAGGGCGCCGCCTTCCTCTCCGACGTCGCGGACGGCACGCACCGCGCCCCGAGCGCCGAGGACGGGCTCAGCGCCGCCGAGATCTGCGAGGCGATCGTGCGCTCGGCCGCCTCCCGCAGCTGGGAGGGCGTTGTCCAGGGGTGAGGATCGACGGGCGGAGGCGCCCGACGGGAACGGGGTGGGGCCGCAGTGCGGCACCGCCCCGTCCGTGCTCTGGTCAGCCCACTCGCGCCGCGGACACCGCGACCGGTGCGGCGTCCTCGCCGGCGAGAGCCACCTCGACTCCGCCCGTCGGCCAGTCGAAGCCGGCGGGCAGCGCCGACGGGTCGATCCGCACCGGCCCCGCGCCACCGCTGAGGAAGACGTGGCACACCCCGTCCTTCTCGACCGCCCGCGCCCAGTCGATGCCGTCGAGCGTGAGCTCGCCGAGGCCGCGGGAGCCGGCCAGGTGCGCCTTGTGCTCGGCCATGAACTCGCCGAGCGACTCGAGCGCCGCGACCTGCAGCTCGTGGAGCGAGCCGTCGGCGCGCGGGCCGACGTTCAGCAGCACGCGGCCGCCCTTGGAGACCGCGTCGACGACGTGGCGGACGGCCTGCGCCCCGGACATGTACTGGGAGGCGTCCTCGACCTGGTTGTAGCCGAAGGAGAGCCCCACGCCGCGGCAGTTCTCCCACGGCTGTCCCTCGGGGATCTCGCCGGCCTGGTACTCGGTGGTCACGAAGTCCTGGTGCGCGCCGGCGAAGCGGTCGTTGATCAGCCCCTCGGGCCGGGCGGCGTAGAAGTGCTCGAGCAGCTGGCCGAGCCCGCCCTCCTCGAAGTGGAAGTTCTCGTCGGGCCAGCCGATGTCGTTCCAGAAGACGTCGGGTGAGTAGCGGTCGATGAGGTCGCGGACGTGGGAGGCGCAGTACTTCCCGTACTCGTCATCCCGCGGACGCTTCAGGTCGTTCACGTCCTCGCCGCTGACCAGCGGCTCCGTCGGCCGGACGTGCCAGTCCAGACCGCCGGAGTAGTAGACGCCGAAGCGCATGCCCGCCTCGGTCACCGCGGTCGCGATCTCGCCGACGAGGTCCCGCTGCGGGCCGCGGCGGACGGTGTTGCGGTCCCCGGTGCCGGGTGCGTCCCACAGGGTCACGCCGTCGTGGTGCTTGGTGGTGGGCACGACGTAGTCCGCGCCCGCGCGGCGGAACAGGTCGGCCCAGGCGGCGGGGTCGAAGTCGGAGGTGTCCCACTGGTTCAGGAAGTCGTCGTAGGGCGCGTCGCCGTGGACTTCCCAGTGGTGCTCGGCCGCCGGGGAGCCCTCGATGTGGATCGTGTTGAAGTACCACTCGGCGTAGGGGTTGTGGGCGAACCAGCCGTCGTCGTCGGGGACCGCGCCGAGCTCTGCGGTGGGCTCGGCCCAGGCGGGCACGGAGTAGGGGCCCCAGTGGATGAAGATGCCCAGCGGGGCGTCGCGGAACCAGTCGGGCAGTCGCTGCGGGAGGGAGCTCCAGGGCGTGGAGTCGCTCATGGCGGTGGGGCTCTCCTTCGAGTCGGGCGTGCGGGCCTGGTCCGAGTGTCCTCCTTGCTCAGCGCTCTCGCAGCACCCGGTACACGATCGAGTCGTCGCGGCGGTCCCAGCCCAGCTCGCTGCCGCGGCGGTAGAGCTGCTGTGCGGCGGTCGCGAGCGGCACCTGCTGGTCCACCTCGTCTGCGGCCTCGGCGACCAGCCCCATGTCCTAGACGAAGATGTTCAACGCGGAGCGGACGTCGTCGTAGGCGCCGTCGACCATGCGTGCGCCGCGGTCGGCGAACATGAACGAGGCAGCCGCGCCGGTGCCGAGCACCCCGTGGACCTGGCGCAGGTCCAGGCCCATCGAGTCGGCGAGCGCGAGCGCCTCGCCGGCGGCGGCGATGTGCACGCCGCACAGCAGCTGGTTGACGATCTTGAAGCGCTGCCCGTCCCCAGGGCGCGGGCCGACGACGGGGGCGTTCGAGGCGAGGGCGTCGAGGACCGGACGCGTGGCCGCGACGTCGGACTCGGCGCCGCCGACCATGACCAGCAGGTCGCCGTCGGCCGCGCGGGCGGCCCCGCCGGAGACGGGCGCGTCCACGATCCGCACGCCCGTCCCCTCGAGCCGGGCCGCGGTCGCGTCGAGGGCGGCGGGGCCGACGGTCGACATGATCAGCAGCACCGTCCCCGCCGTGAGCTCGCCGGCGATCCCGTCCTCGGCCCCGAACAGGACGGCCTCCAGCTGCTCGGGGGTCGCGACCATGACGGCGACGACGTCGGCGCCGGGCACGGCCTCGCGGGCGGTCGCGGCGGTGGCGACCTTGTCGGCGATCGCCTCGCGGGCGGCGGGGAAGAGGTCGTAGGCGGTCACGGGCAGGTCGGCGCCGGCGAGGGCGCGGGCCATGGGGGCGCCGATCGCGCCCAGTCCGATCCAGGCGACAGCGGGGGTGGTGGTCATCGGGGGCTCCTCAGGTCGGGGGCAGGAGACGGCAGGGTGGGGGCGGCGTCAGCGGGCGTCGACGGCTGCGGTGAGCACGTCGACCACGTCGGCGAGGGCCTGCTCGCCGCCGACGTTGCCGGGGAAGACGACGTAGGGCGCACCCATGACCTCGTCCGGCGCCTCCTGGGCGGAGAACAGCGAGACCTGCCCGGGCCAGAACTGTCCCTCGACGCGTGCGCGGCGGATCCCGAGGCCGTTCTCGGCGACCTCGTGGGAGGTGATCCCGCCCTTGGCGACCACCCAGGCGGGCTTCGCCGCGCGCACCCGTCGGACCACCTCGACCACGGCGTCGGAGACGCTGCGGGCGATGGCGAGGGACTCGGCGGGATCGTCGGTGCGCACCAGGTCGCGGCTGGTGAAGACGACGCAGTCGGAGGTGCGGAGGGTCGCCGTCGCCTGCGCGGCGACGTCGGCGAGGTGGTGCTCGCGGCGCTCGTCGAGCACGGAGGGGACGTGGATCTCGAGCTCGGCGAGGGTGCCGCGTGCCTGGACGGCGCGCAGCTGCGTGGTGGTCAGTCCGACGTGGGAGCCGACGACGACGAGGCCGTGGTCGAGCCGCCCCTCGGGGATCGTGATCGAGTCGGGGTCGACGACGCGTGCGCCCTGCTGCCCGACCAGTGGGCGCACGAAGGAGGGTGCGCAGCGGGTGACGAAGGTGCGCCCCTCCGCCTCCAGCAGCGCCATGGCCTCGGCGACGACCTCGAGGTCGGTGTACTCGGTGGCGTTGACGACCACCCAGCGTCGGTCGCGGACCCCGGAGAGGATCTCCCGCAGCCGGCCTGCGCCGGCGCGGATGTCCTCGAGGGAGACGGAGAGGACGCCGGCCGCGCGCACCGCTCCCCCGGAGCGCTCCTCGAGGAAGGCGCGCAGGTCGGAGCTGGTGAACCCGAAGGTGGCGTCGCGGGCGAAGTCCGTCTCGGCGACTTCGACGGCCTCGCCGTCGACGGTGGCGTAGTGGACGTCGCGCTCAGTGAAGCGGCCCGCCTCGAGCATCGCGGGGCAGAGCACGAAGGCGTCGACGTCGATGCCGCGCGCGGCGAGCTGGTCGGCGATCGCGACCGGTTCGGCGATGACGTGACCGCGCAGGGTCGAGTCGGAGCGGGAGACGACGTGCAGCCCGGTGGCGGGCACTCCCCCGTCGAGCACCCCGGCGAGGACGCGCCGGTTCAGCGCGACCGCCTCCTGCTCGTCGAGCGCGCGCGTGTTCGTCAGCACGAAGCAGGCGCTTCCGGGCTGTTCGAGGACGCCGACGGGGATCGCCGGGTCGAGGTCGAAGGCGACATCGATCCCGGCGACGCACTGCGAGCCGGTGGGGTCGTCGTCGAGGATCAGCAGGCGACGGTCGGTGGGCGCGGTGGCGGTCACGGGTCCTTCTTCCAGGAGGCGGGACGAGGCGGGCAGCACGGGGCAGATGCCGCTTCACGAGCAGGGCCGGGACGAGGCGGAGCAGGGACGACGAGCGCCCCTGCTCCCACCTTGTCAGATCTGCACCGGTCGTCTACGCGGCGATCACGAAGACGACCGAGGACAGGGCGAAGCCGAGCAGCGAGATCGTCGTGCCGACCAGCGACCAGGTCTTGAACGTCGTGATCGTGTCGAAGCCGCAGAACTTGCCGATCAGCCAGAAGCCGGAGTCGTTCACGTGCGACCAGCCGATCGACGCCGCGCCGATCGCGATGACGACCGCGGCGACCGCGATCGACCCGAAGTCGCCGGCCATGATCGCCGGCGCCATGATCGAGGCGCCGGTGGTCGCGGCGACGGTCGCCGAGCCCTGGGCGATGCGCATCGCCATGGTCACCAGGTACGCGGCGATGATCAGCGGCAGCCCCATCGCATCCAGCCCCTCGGCGACCTCGCCGCCGATGCCGGTCTCGGTGAGGACGCGGCCGAAGGCGCCGCCCGCGCCGGTGATCAGGATGATCGAGCAGACGGGCGCGAGCGCGTCGTCCACGAGCTCCTCGAGAAGTCCGCCCACCTGCTGACCGGAGCGACGGCGCGGGATCACGTAGAGCACCAGCATCGCGGTCAGCGCGGACAGGGCCATCGCGACCGGGGTCGCGCCCACGAGTCGGGAGAGCTGGTAGAGGACGTTCTGGTCGGAGACGGAGCCGGAGGCCTCCATGGTCGAGAACCCGGTGTTGAAGAAGATCAGCACCAGCGGCATGAGCAGGACCAGCAGGATCGCCCCGAAGGCGGGCCGTTCCTCGACCGGGACCTCGCGCGGCTCGCCGAGCAGGGCCGGCACCGGGGTGCCCGGGAAGCGCTTCGAGATCGCCCGGGCGACCAGGTAGCCGCCGAAGTACCAGGTGGGCAGCCCGATCAGAAGCCCGACGAGGATCACGAGACCGATGTCCGCGCGCATCACCGTCGCGGCGGCCGTCGGCCCGGGGTGGGGCGGCAGCAGCGCGTGCATCATCATGAACGACGCGATCGAGGGGAGCACGTAGCGCATGAACGAGCCGCCGAGGCGTCGGGCGACCGTGTAGATGACCGGCAGCATCACGATGAAGCCGGCGTCCAGGAAGATCGGGAAGGCGTAGAACAGCGAGGCGACCGAGAGGGCGAGCGGCGCCCGCTTCTCCCCGAACGTGTCGAGCATCTTGTCGGCGAGCACCTGCGCACCGCCGGTGACCTCGATGATGCGTCCGAGGACCGCGCCGAAGCCCACGAGCAGCGCGACTGTGCCCACGGTGCTGCTGAAGCCGGCGATGACCACGTCGATCACGTCGGCGACGCCGATGCCGGCGGCGAGGCCGGTCAGAACGGCGACGATCAGCAGCGAGAAGAAGGCGTGCAGACGGGTCTTGATGATCAGGAACAGCAGGAAGCCGATCGCGACGACCGCGATCGTCAGGAGCAGCCACACAGGCCGCTCCGCGAGGACGAGTTCTTCCACGGGAGTGTCTCCAGGGGTGTGGTGGCGGTGCTCGTCGGGTGCCGTCACGCCGGAGCGCTCGGGACCCGGGTCGACCCGCGGGTCCCGAGCGCTCGCTCGAGTCCCGGGCGTCGATGCCCGGCCGACGGGCAGAGCCCGCAGGATGGATGGGTGGGTTACGGCGTGATCCCGTCCGACGGGCAGAGCCCGCAGGACTGATCGAAGAGGTGCGGCGCAAGGCCGGCCGATGGGGTGTCGGCCGGCCCCGTCCTCAGGAGTCCTTCGGCGTCGCCTTCGGCGCGGGACCGAGCTCGGCCAGGAGCTGCGACATCTTCGCGTAGGCCTTGTTGCGGTAGGCGATCAGCTCCGCGGCGGTCTCCTCGTCGTAGTCGCCGAGCAGGCCCTTGCCGTTCTTGACGCCCTTGCGGTCCGCGGCGACGGCGTCGGTGAGGATCGTCGGGGTGGCGAGGCGGTCGCCGAAGGCGTCCTCGAAGGTCACGAAGCAGTTCACGTAGACGTCCAGGCCCGCCTGGTCGGCGATCGCGAAGGGGCCGAAGAAGCCCAGGCGGAAGCCGAAGGTGGTGCGGACGATGGTGTCGACGTCCTCGGCGGTGGCGACGCCCTCCTCGACGATGGAGGTCGCCTCCTTCAGCAGCGCGTACTGGAGGCGGTTCAGGACCATGCCGGGGGTGTCGGCGACCTGGGCGCCCTCGTTCCCCGACTTCTCCAGCAGCTCCTTGACCGCGGCGACGGTCTCGGGCGTCGTGGCCTCGCCCGCGACGAGCTCGACGCCGGGGATGAAGGGGGCGGGGTTGGAGAAGTGGACGGTGAGGAAGCGCTCGGGGTTCTTCACCGCGCTGACCAGCTCCTTGACCGGAATGGTCGAGGTGTTGGTGCCGATGATCGCGTCGGGGCGCGCGTGCTGCGAGATCGTGCCGAGCACGTCGCGCTTGACGTCGAGGCGCTCGAAGACGGCCTCCTCGATGAAGTCGACGTCCGCGACGGCCTCCTCGAGGCTCTTGCCGGCGGAGATGTTCTTCGCGACGAGGTCCGCGGAGCCGGGCGAGAACAGGCCCTGCTCCTCGAACTCGCGCGCCTCGCGCTGCAGGCGCTCGAGGGAGGCGTTCGCGTTCTCGACGCTGACGTCGGCGATGGTCACGTCGAAGCCGGCGATGGCGAGGACCTGGGCGATGCCGCCGCCCATGTATCCGGCGCCGACGATGGTGACGGTCGAGATGGTCATTCGGGGGAACTCCTTCGTCCGGGGGCGCCTCTCGGACGAGGGCGCCGGCGCTGCCACGCCCGACGCCGCCTTCGTGGAGACGTTCCGTGGGCTCGTGACAGCCATTCTAGCTATCCTATTGGATATTGACTAGGGGTGATTCTGCGGCGTGATACAGACGCAGAACCGAGGACCGAGGCGCCTTATGGGCGCCTTGCCCTGCCTGTCGCGAAGGTCAGTGCATGTGCTTGCCGCCGTCGACGTTGATCGACGTGCCGCTGACGAAGCTCGAGTCCTCGCCGACGAGGAATGCGATCAGGCCGGCGACCTCCTCCGGCTGCCCCACGCGCTGCAGCGGGATGTTCGAGCTCATGCCCTCCTTGCGCTCGTCGGTGAGGGTGCCGCCCATGATGTCGGTGTCGATCGGGCCGGGGAGGATGACGTTCGCGGTGATCCCGTACTGGCCGAGCTCGCGCGCGAAGCCGCGGGTCAGGCCCTGCACGGCGGCCTTCGCGGCGGCGTAGCCGGTCTTGGAGAAGGTGCCGCCGCCGTCGAGGGCGGTGATCGAGGCGGTGTTGACGATGCGCCCGCCCACGCCGCCGTCGACCATGCGCGTCGCCGCGGCCTGGGTCATCAGCAGCGCGCCCTTGGCGTTGACGTCCATGACACGGTCCCAGATCTCCGAGGTGAGCTCGAAGAACGAGTGGGGGCTGGGGATCCCGGCGAGGTTCACCAGGCCCACCACCAGCGGCAGCTCCGCGTCGATGCGTGCGAAGGCGGCGTCGACCGAGGCCTGGTCGGAGATGTCGACGCCGACCCCGATCACCTTCTGCTCCGAATCGGCGGGCAGCTCGGCGCTCAGCTCGGCGGCGAACTCCTCCACGGCCGTGCCGTCGATGTCGGCCGCAGCGACGCTCCACCCCTCGACGAGCAGCTTTCGGACGACGCGTCGGCCGATGCCGCGGGGCGCGCCGGCGCCGGTGACGACTGCGGTGCGGCGAGAGGGGAAGGGCTGGATGGTGCGGGTCTCGATGGTCATCTGAGAGTTCTCCTTCGAACGGGTGTGGTAGGGGCTCAGGCGGTCTCGGCCAGCGCCGAGCTGAGCACCTGCCGGATGTACTTCACGTTCTCGGCGATCACGCCGAGGGAGTCGGAGCCATAGTGCTCGCAGCAGAACGGGCCGGTGTAGCCGAGGTCGAGGGCTCGGCGGATGACCTGGCGGTAGTTGATGTAGCCGTACTTCAGCGGCATGGGCGCGCTCGAGTAGGCACCGGTGGCCGGGTCCAGGTCGCGGGTGTAGTTCTTGATGTGCCAGAAGTTAGAGTGCGGCAGCACCTTCTCGAACATGTCCGCCCACGGCTCGACCTCGCGGTGCAGGCGCACGAGGTTGCCGAGGTCCGGGTTCAGACCGACGCTCTCGTGGTCGACGTCGCGGAGGAATGCCACGGCACCGTCGGCCGTACCGATGTAGGTGTCCTCGTACATCTCGAGGCTGACCTCGATGCCCTGCGCCTTCGCGGCGTCGCCGAGGGTGCGGACCCGCTCGATCGCGAGGTCGCGCAGCGCCGGGTCGTCGACGTGCCCGTCGGCGAGCCAGAACCAGATCGCCGCGGCCTGCTCCTCGGTGAGGGCCTGCATGAAGCCGGTGTTCACGACGGTCACGCCGAAGCTCGGGGCCAGTTCGATGAAGCGCAGCGCGTCGGCGAGGTTCTGCTCGCCGTTCTCGACATCGACCACGGAGTTGCGGGTCATGGAGATGGAGGAGAGGGTCAGCCCCTCGCCGTCGAGGACACGGCGGAACTCCTCGACGCGCTCGTCGCTGAGCTTCGCGAGCGGCAGCCAGGCGTCGGTGGGGTCGACCTGGTCGACGCCGAGCTCCTTGACCTGTCGCAGCTGGGAGGCCCAGACGCTCGAGGAGGCCTCGAGGGTGGGAGTGCCGTCCGGCGTGGTGCTGCCGAACGAGAGCATGTTGGCACCGATGGGCCAGTTCTCTGCGGTGAACATCGTCGTCCTTTCACGGGGGTCACTCGTGCCATCGATCCTATAGGAACTTGGGACGAATGGGAAGAGCGAAGGGAGGGGCGCCGGCGGGTCCGTGCCGTCCGCGAGTCGGGAGCCCCGTCCGCTCGGCACCTCTCCTGGCATGCCCGCTTTCGCCGACGACGCCTCCGACACCTTCGCCGAGGCGCTGTCAGCCGTTCCCGCGGGTTCGCCGGTCGCCGGTGTCAAGGGCCGGATGCTCGAGCTGTTCACGGGCGGGGACCTTGAGCCGGGCACCCACCTCCCCCCCGTTACCTTGTGAGCACCCCGATGGACGGGGTCTGGTCGCTCGGCCGGGTATGGCTTTGTTGCCCTGCCATCAATGGTCCGGGGGGTGTTGCCGCCCGGTCGAGAGACACGCGTTGACCGCTGATAGGGACACGGCCCAGCACTGCTGAGGTCTCTTCGTAACGTGGGTGCCGGCACCGGGTGTCAAGACTGCGACCAGCAATGATGCTCCAGGGAAGGACAGCATCATGGACACACGATTCGCGGTCGTCGTCGGCCTCGACGTCGGCAAGAGCAGCCATCATGCCTGCGCGCTTGATCCCGCCGGGAACAAGCTGTTCGACAAGCCCCTTCCGCAGGACGAGTCCGAGCTCCGCGAGCTGTTCACCCAGCTGCAGAACCACGGTGAAGTACTGATGGTGGTCGATCAGCCGGGCACCATCGGAGCGTTGCCGATCGCGGTCGCCCGCGACGTCGGCTGCTCCGTCGCCTACCTGCCGGGCCTGGCGATGCGGAAGGCCGCAGACCTCTATCCGGGCAGGTCAAAGACCGACGCGCGGGACGCGTTCATCATCGCTGACACGGCCCGGACCATGCCCCACACCCTCCGACAGGTCGACCGCGACAGCGACGTCCTCTCCGCCCTTAAGGTGCTCGCCGGCTTCGACGAGGACCTCGCCCACGAGACCACGCGGGCGCTGAACCGGATCCGGTCTCTGCTCACGCAGATTCATCCCGCGCTCGAGCGAGTCTTCGTCGGCGGGACCCTCTCGACCGGGCTCGTGCTGGACCTGCTGGAGAAGTTCGGAGGCCCGACCGGGTTCAAGAGTGCAGGCCGGAGCAGGGTTCTACGGTTCGCCCGGACCCATTCGCGCCGCAACCCCGAAGTGCTGATCGACCAGATCTTCACCGCGCTCGCGGAGCAGACCGTGATCGTGCCAGCGACCGCGGCAGTGGAGCTGGTGATTCCCAGAGTCGCTGGTCAGGTGAAGGAGCTGAAGGAGCAGCGGGCGACCGTGGCGAGGGAGGTCGAGACCATGCTGGAGGACTTCCCTCTCGCCTCGGTCTTGATGAGCATGCCGGGGATCGGCATCAAGACCGCCGCCCAGATCCTCCTG